>JAOUEK010000022.1 GCA_029858755.1 Thermoleophilia bacterium | reverse complement strand
GCGTACTTCCTGGGGTCGCCGCCCTTCTTCTCGTCGTCCTGGCAGCCCTTGAACCGCTTCGGCAGCTGGATGCGGACGAGGTCGTACGTCGCGTTCAGGTACTGCGGGTCGTACCAGTAGAAGAGCACCGGCTTGCGCTGCTTGTACAGCTGCGTCCAGCGCGCGACCTGGGCCGGCTCGGCGCCGGCAACGACGTGCTTGAGGTTCAGGCCGAGGCCGGCGATCAGCGCCCGATCCTTCTGCACGTAGGACGGGTCGCCGCCGAGGAACATGCCCTGCGAGCCCGACTCCGGCGACTTGAAGACCGACTCCTTCCCCTTCAGCCCCTTCCACGTCTTGAACTGCGGGTACTGCTTGAGCAGGTAGCGCGGGATGTACCAGCCGATCACGCCGGTGATCCCGAGCGAGCCGAAGTTGACGACCTTCTTCGCCTTCGTGTACTGCGGGAAGCTCGGCAGGTTCTGCCAGTCCTCCATCACGACGTCGATCTTCCCGTCCGCCATCGCCTGGAAGCCCGGCTGGCCCTCGGTGATGTTCGTCACCTTCACCTTGCAGCCGACCTTCTTCTCGAGCACGTACTTGAGCACGTAGGTGTCGGCCGTCGAGCCCACCCACGAGTTCTCGTTGAGCACGACGTCGCCGCACGACGCCTGCCGCGCGCCACCTGCGGTGGGCACGGCGACCACGAGCACCGCGGCTGCGACGACTGCGGCTCCGACGAGGCCCAGCTTCCTGCGCTTCCGACGATCCGTCATCCGACCCTCCTTGGCCGTGAACTGCGCTGCCATCACTCCATCGACTCCTTCCGCTTGCTCCGACTGCCCTGCGTGACGCGGTCGAGCGTGATCCCCAGCGCGAGGATCGCGACCGAGGCGATCACACCCTGGCCGAACTGCCCGCGCACGAGCCCCTGCGCAACCTCGTAGCCGAGCCCGCCGGAGCCCACGAGGCCGCCGATCACGACGACCGCGAGCACCATGATGATCCCCTGGTTGACGCCGAGCATGATCGCGTCGCCGGCGAGCGGGACCTTGACCTTGACCAGCACCTGGCGGCGCGTGGCACCGAAGGCGCCGGCGGCCTCCACGGCGTCCGGTGCCACGTCCTTGATCCCGCGCTCGACGAGTCGCGAGACGACCGGGAAGGCGTACAGCACACCCGCCACGATCCCTGGGACGATCGAAACCGGCATCAGATAGATGAAGGGGATGATGTAGACGAGCTGCGGCAGCGTCTGCAGCACGTCGTTGACCGGTCGCAGCGCCCTCGAGACGGTGCGGCTCTCCGCCGCCCAGACGCCGAGACCGATCCCGATCAGCACGGCGATCAGCGTCGCCACGAGCACCTGCGAGAGCGTGTCCATGGCGAGCGCCCACACGCCGAGGAACCCGATCAAGCCGAGCATGAGGAGGGTCGTCACCGCCGGCCGGAGCCCGGAGACGACGAGCGCCAGCAGCGTGAGGCCGCCCAGGGTCGTGAACCACGGGGCCTCGACGAGGAAGCCCTGCAGCGGCAGCAGCAGCTCCGTGAGGATGAAGTTCCCGACCGGCTCGGTGATCTGGAACACGAACGACGTCGGATCCTGGACGTAGTCGAGCACCGTCTGGATCTGCCCCAGCAGCCACTCCTGCGCGGTCACCGCGCGCTGGCGCACGCCCGAGTAGTCGGGGAAGTCGCCGCTGACGCCGAGCAGCTTCGCCACGACGACGGTCGCCGTGATCACGCCCGCCACGCCGAGCGACTGCAGCCGCAGCCGCCGCTTCGCGGGTGCGTCGAGGTGACGCCTGGCCGGGTCCGTTCGCTCCGCCACGCTCTCCGTGATGCGGTCGAGCGCCATCGCCATGACCACGATCACCGCCCCCGCGAGGATCGCGAGCGCCGGGTTCGAGAACAGCCCGCTGTTGACGACGGCGCCGAGCCCGCCGCCGCCGATCAGCCCCGCGATCACCACCATCGAGAGGGCGAAGAGGATCGTCTGGTTGAGCCCCAGCAGGAGCATGCGCCGCGAGAGCGGGAGCTGCACCTTGCCGAGCATCTGGCGCCGTGTGGCACCCATCGAGGCGGCCGCCTCGACCGTGTTCACCGGGACCCGGCGGATGCCGAGCGCGGTGATGCGGATGCACGGCGGGATCGCGTAGATCATCGTCGCGACGACCGCGGCCGCGTAGCCGATCGAGAAGAAGAGCACGACCGGCATCAGGTACGCGAACGCCGGGACGATCTGCGCCGCGTCGAGGAAGGGCGTCAACCACCGACCGAACCGACGCGAGCGGCCGGCGGCGATCCCGAGCGGGACGCCGATCACGAGCGACAGACCGACCGCGGTGAGCATCAGTGCGAGCGTCTCCGTGCTCTCCAGCCAGAGGCCTGTGACGGCGAAGGCCGCGAAGGCGCCGAGCGCCCAGCCGCCGGCGCGGAGACCGCCGAAGCGCCAGGCGAGCAGCGTGCCGGCGACCGCCGTGCCCAGCCAGGTGAGCCAGGTGAGGGCATCGAAGAACCACGCGACGAGGTGGTCGCACATGATCCGGAAGCCGTCGAAGATCGAGAAGACGAGCCCGCCTCCACCCGTCAGGCGCTTCTCGATCAGCCACGCCTGGAAGTCGTCGAGCTTGAACGTGAGCTGGTTCCAGACCAGCCCGTTGGGCCAGGGGTGGTCACCGCCCCAGCCCCGGTAGGCGATCCACATCCCCGCCACGATCGCGCCCGACTGGACGATCTTGCCGCGCCACCACGGCCTGTGCGCGACGACGGGGACGGCGATCGGCGTTTCGGTGACGGTGGTCATCAACCGCCTTCGCCGGCGATCGCGCGCAACACGGCATCGCGATCGACGATGCCGACGACCTCGTCGCCCGAGGTCGCGCAGACAGGCCGGCTGCTCTCGGCGATCACGGGCACCGCGTTGCGCACGGTCGTCCCCACATCGAGCCGCGGACCGTCGACCGGCTCGCCCGGCTCCGGCTCGCGCATGATCCAGCGGAGCGTGAGCACGTGGCTGCGCGGCACGTCGCGCGTGAAGTTCTCCACGTACTCGTCGGCGGGCGAGCCGACGAGGTCCTCGGGAGTGCCGATCTGGACGATCGCGCCGTCGCGCATGATCGCGATGCGGTCGCCGAGCCGCAGCGCCTCGGGCAGGTCGTGGGTGATGAACACCATCGTCTTCCCCGTCTCCGCCTGGAGGCGGATCACCTCGTCCTGCATGTCGCGCCGGATCAGCGGGTCGAGCGCGCTGAACGGCTCGTCGTAGAGCATCACCACCGGGTCGCCCGCGAACGCGCGCGCGACGCCTACCCGCTGCTGCATGCCACCCGAGAGCTGGTCGGGGAAGCTCGACTCGACGTCCTCGAGCCCGACGAGCCCGAGGATCTCACGGGCGCGCGCATGGCGCTCAGCCTTCCCGACGCCCTGGATCTCGAGTCCGAAGGCGACGTTGTCGAGCACGCGACGGTGGGCCAGCAGCCCGAAGTGCTGGAACACCATCGACACCTTGTGGCGGCGGAGGTCGCGCAGGGCGGCCGGGGACGCGCCCGTGACCTCGTCGCCGGCGATCGAGATCGTGCCGGCGGTCGGCTCGATCAGCCGGATCAGGGTCCGCACGAGCGTCGACTTCCCCGAGCCGGACAGGCCCATGACGACGAAGACCTCGCCGGGCCACACCTCGAAGGAGACGTCCCGCACGGCCGCGACGCACCCCGTCTTCGCACGGAGCTCCGTCCGCGGCAGCTCGGCGTCCGGGGTGCCGATGATCGTGGCGGCCTTCGGGCCGAAGATCTTCCATACGCCCGTGGCGCGGATCAGCGGCTCGCCGTCTCGCTCGCGGCTGGCGGCGGTCGTGCTCGTGGCGGCCGGTGCGCTCATCGCTTCGCTGCGGCGGGGGGCCGCCGCACGATGATGACGGGTGCGGGGCGCCGGCTCAAGGTCACAGGACGGCTCGGATCGCCTGCTCGAAGCCGAGCACGTGGCGGCGCATCGCGTCCGCGGCTGCTTCTGCGTCGCCGTCGCGGATCGCCTCGAGCAGCTCCCGGTGCTCCCGTACCGCCCGGTCGAGCCGTGAGACGCGGTCGAGCGCGAGCAGCCAGATGCGGAGCGTGAGCACGAAGTAGCCGTCGAGCGTCTCCGCGAGGAACGGGTTGTGCGCGGCTCGCCAGACGTGGCGATGGAGCCGCTGATCGAGCTCGAACAGGCCGCGCTCGTCTAGGCCACGGTGGTCCGAGAGCTCGTCCAGGAGCGCTGCGGTCTCCTCCACGTCCTCCACGGTGCGCCGCTCGGCGGCGAGGCGCGCGGCGAGGCTCTCGAGCGCCGCCCGCACCTCCGAGAGCGCAGCGAGGTGGCCGACCTCGACGGCGGAGACGAAGACGCCACGCCGCGGGTGCACCTCGACGAGGCTCTCCCGGGCCAGCAGCCGCAGCGCCTCGCGCACCGGCGTGCGACCGATCCCGAGGCGGGTCATCAGCTCGCGCTCGTCGACGATCGACCCCGGGGCGAGCTCGAGCGAGACGATCAGCTCCCGGATGCGGAAGTACGCCTGCTCCGAGAGCGACTGCGCCTCGCCGGCGTCGGGCTGGAGGAGTGGGAGCGGCGGCATGGGGACGGTCCCCGCAGGGAGCTGTTCCCCTGTAGGCACAGACGGTATATTACGCTGCGTCCAACTCATATATCAACTGGAGCCCCATGAGCGACTTCCCCGCCCGCGCCCGCGCTCTCGTCATCGGCTGCGGCATCGTCGGCAACTCCCTGGCCTACCACCTCGTCGAGCAGGGCTGGTCCGACGTCGTGCTCGTCGACAAGGGCCCGCTGCCCAACCCCGGTGGGTCGACCGGGCACGCTTCGAACTTCATCTTCCTCGTCGACCACTCGAAGGAGATGACGCAGCTCACGGTGGAGAGCACGCGCCAGTACGGTGAGCTCGGTGTGCTCACCGTGTGCGGCGGCATCGAGGTCGCGCGCACCGACGAGCGGATGGAGGAGCTGCGGCGCCGCATGGCCTCGGCGAAGGCCTGGGGCGTCGAGCCCGTCTCGCTCGTCACGCCGGCCGAGATCAAGGAGCTGGTCCCGTACATCGACGAGTCGATCCTGCTCGGCGGCTTCCACACGCCGGGCGTGGGCGTCGTCGACTCCCTGCGCGCGGGAACGATCATGCGCGAGCGGGCGACGGAGGCCGGCGGCCTCGCCGTGTTCCCGGGCACCGAGGTACGAGGGATGGACGTCGAGGCGGGGCGGGTCCGGCGCGTGCACACCTCCCGCGGGACGATCGCGGCCGACGTCGTGGTGATCGCCTGCGGCGTGTGGAGCCCCCTCCTCGCCGCAATGGCCGGAGCCCACATCCCGCTGACGCCGATGGTGCACCAGATGATCGACGTCGGCCCCGTGCCGCGGTTCGCGCAGGCCACGAGCGCGATCGAGTTCCCGATCGTGCGCGACATGGACGTGTTCATGTACGAGCGCCAGGACGGCACGAGCCTCGAGATCGGCTCGTATGCCCACCGCTCGATCGTGCACGCCCCGGAGGAGATCCCCTCGATCGAGGAGGCCGCGCTCTCCCCCACCGAGTTCCCCTTCACGCAGGCAGACTTCGATCCCCAGCTGGCCGACGCGCTGGAGCTGATGCCCGAGATCGTCGGCGACGAGTCGGTCGGCGTGAAGTACGCGATCAACGGCCTCATCTCCCTGACCCCGGACGGGATGCCGATCCTCGGCGAGACCCCCGAGGTGCAAGGGCTGTGGTCGGCGGCCGCCGTGTGGATCAAGGAGGGGCCCGCGGTCGGCAAGTCGCTCGCGGAGTGGATGGTGCACGGCGAGTCGCACATCGACCTGCACTCCTCCGACGTCGCCCGCTTCCACGACCATCAGAAGACCCGCGCACACGTCGTCGCGCGCACGACCGAGGCGTTCCCGAAGACGTACGGGATCATCCACCCGGCCGAGCAGTGGTCGTCCGATCGCGGCATCCGCATCTCGCCGATGCACGCGCGCGCGGAAGCCCTCGGCGCCGTCTTCTACGAGGCGGCCGGGTGGGAGCGGCCGCAGTGGTACGAGGCGAACGCGCCGCTCGTCGAGCGCTACGGCGTCGAGGCGCGCGAGGCGGAGTGGGACGCGCGCTGGTGGTCGCCGATCTGTAGCGCCGAGCACCTCGCGATGCGTGAGCATGCGGGCGTCTTCGACCTGTCCGCGTTCTGCATCTTCGACGTGCAGGGGCCGGGGGCGCTCGACGCGTTGCAGCGGAGCGTGCTCGCACAGATGGACGTCCCGGTCGGCCGCGTCGTGTACACGCCGGTGCTCGGGCCCGGCGGCGGCTTCAAGTCCGACCTCACGATCATGCGGCTCGGCGACGAGGAGTTCCGGATCGTCACAGGCGGCGCGCACGGCATGGCCGACCGCAAGCTCTTCCGCGACGCGCTCCCCGCCGACGGCTCGGCCACGCTCACCGATCTCACCACCGCCTGGACGACGATCGGCCTCTGGGGGCCGCGCGCACGCGACATCCTCGCGAGCGTGACGGGCGACGACGTCTCGCACGAGGGCTTCCCGTTCGCCACGTGCACGGAGCTGGAGATCGGGTCACAGCTCGTCCTCGCGTCGCGGATCTCGTACGTCGGCGACCTCGGCTGGGAGCTCTACGTGCCGATCGAGCAGGGTGCCCGCCTCTGGGACGTGCTCTGGGAGGCCGGTACGCCCCACGGGCTCACCGCCTGCGGCATCGGCGTCTACGGCACCACTGGGCGGCTGGAGAAGGGCTACCGCGCCTACGGCGCCGAGCTCGAGTCCGAGTACACGGTCGTCGAGGCCGGCATGGCCCGGCCGACCGTCAAGGAGCAGAGCTTCGTCGGCAAGGAGGCGCACCTGCGCCACCGCGAAGAGGAGCCCGCGGCGATCCTCTGCACCCTGACCGTCGACGACCACATGTCGGCGAGCGGCGTGAAGCGCTACCCGCTCGGCCGCGAGCCGATCACGCTCCGCGACGGGACACCGCTCTCGGACGGCAAGGGCCGCCGCTCGTACGTGACGAGCGCCGGGGCAGGCCCATCGGTCGGCAAGCACCTGCTGCTGGCGTACCTCCCGCCCGAGCACGCCGTCGAAGGCTCGACCGAGCTGGCCGTCGAGTACATGCACGAGCGCTTCCCGGTGACGGTCGCCGTCGTCGGCTCGCGACCACTCTTCGACCCGGAGAACGCGAGGATCCGCTCGTGACGCGGCGGCGAGCCACGGCCGCCGGGACTGCCCCGGCGCGTGCGGAGCGCGACACGTGAGGGCCCTGGTCTGCGTCAAGCGCGTGCCGATGACGGGCGGCAGGATCGTGCTCACCGACGACGCGCAGGCGATCGAGACGCGCCACCTCGGGTTCGCGAGCAGCCCGCACGAGGAGTGCGGCGTGGAGGAGGCGGTGCGGCTCGTCGAGGCCGCGGGGGGCGAGTCCGTCGTGCTCACGCTCGGGCCGGCCGAGGCGGTGGAGCAGCTGCGCGACGCGATGGCGATCGGCGCCGATCGCGCGATCCACCTGCAGGCCGAAGGCGAGGAGTGGGACGCGCAGGCGACGGCCGCCGCGATCGTCGACGCGATCCGCGCCGACGAGGCGGAGCATGGGCCCTTCGACCTCGTGCTCTTCGGCAACGAGTCCGCGGACGCCGGCGGCTACCAGGTGGGGCTCCGGGTCGCCGCGGCGCTCGGGCGCCCGGCGGCAACGGGCCTCAAAGCCGTTGCGGTCGGCGACGGCCGCGTCCGCTGCGAGCAAGAGGTTCCCGGAGGTCGCGACGTCTACGTGCTGCCGCTGCCCGCGGTGGTGACGGTGAAGGAGGGCCTCAACCTGCCGCGCTACCCGTCCGTCCCGGGCCGGCTGCGGGCCCAGCGCAAGCCCGTGGCGACCGTGACCCCGACGCGACCCGCCTCGCGGCTCCAGAAGCTGCGGCTGGTCGTCCCCGAGGGCCAGGGGACCGAGGCGACGGTCCTCGGGCACGGTGCCGACGCCGCGCCCGCGGTCGTGCGAGTGCTCGACGAGCTGGGGGTGCTCTAGTGGCCCTGGTGCTGGTCGAGCACGAGGCCGGCGTCCCCGACGACGCGTCGCTGCAGGCGCTCGCGCTCGCGCGTGAGCTCGATCCGGGCTCCGTGCTCGACGCGCTCCTGCTCGGAGCCGACGGCGCCGCGGCGGCGGACACGCTCGGCCGGCACGGCGTGGCCACCGCCCACGTCGCGGAGCACGAGGCGCTCACAGGCTTCGCGCCGGACGCCTGGGCGCGCGTGCTCGTCGACCTCGCCGAGCGCAGCGGCGCAACCGTCGTGGCCGCGGCCGGGAGCGAGCGCGGCAACGAGGTGATGGCGCGTGCGGCGGCCCGTCTCGACGAGCCGCTCGCGACCAACGTGATCGAAGCCTCCGGCTCCGGGCCGTGGACGGTGACACGCGTGCGCTGGGGCGGGAGCCTGCTCGAGGAGGCGCGCCTGGACGCCGACCGCGCGCTGCTCACGATCCAGCCGCACGCGGTGACGGCGGTGGCGATGGGAGACGGCGCCGCCTCCGTGGCCGCCTTCACGCCCCAGCTCGACTCCGGCGACCTCGTCGTGCGCGCCTCAGAGCGTGTCGGCGCACCGACGGGCGGCGTCTCGCTGGCCGACGCCAAGGTGGTCGTCTCCGCGGGCCGCGGCGCGGGCTCCACGGAGGGCTTTGCGGGGGTGGAGGAGCTGGCCGCGCTGCTCGGCGGCGCCGTCGGCTGCTCGCGGGCGGTGACGATGGCCGGCTGGCGCCCGCACACCGACCAGGTCGGCCAGACGGGAACGAAGATCGCGCCCGACCTCTACATCGCCTGCGGCATCTCCGGGGCGACGCAGCACATGGCGGGCTGCAAGGGCGCGAAGGCGATCCTCGCCGTCAACTCCGACCCCGAGGCGCCGATCCTCTCCAGCGCCGACTACGCCGTGATCGGCGACCTGCACGAGGTCGTGCCTGCGATCTGCGCGGCGATCAGGGAGGCGCGCGCCTCGTGAGGGGTGAGGCTTCAGCCTCACCCCGCCGTCCCGGAGGCCCACAGCGGGGTCTGGCTGAAGCCAGACCGCGGGCGGAGCCGACACCCCGCGATGAGGCTCCGGCCTCACCCCGCCGTCCGGCGGTCACACGGCGTGGTCTGGCGGCCGCCGGACACCGGGCTCGGCGCGGTCCATGAGCGTCGCGGTGTCCGCCGTCGCCCTCGTCGCCGTGGTCGGCGTCGCGGGCGCGCTGTTCGCCCGGCGCGCGTGGTTCCTCTACCGCCTCGTCCGGTCGGGCAAGCCGGTCGATCGGACGGCCGACCTGCCCGCGCGGGTCGCGAACGAGGCGACGATCGTCCTCGGGCAGCGCAAGCTCCTGCAGCGACTCGTCCCCGGCCTGATGCACGCCTTCGTGTTCTGGGGCTTCCTCGTCCTCTTCCCCACGATCGTCATGGCCCTCGTCGCCGTCGTCGACCGCGAGTCGCCGCTGCCGTCGGGCTCGCCCATCGGGTGGCTCGAGCGGCAGGGGTGGTACGCGCTCGCCGTCGACGTCTTCGCCGTGCTCGTGCTGGCCGGAGTGGCGACCGCCGTCTGGATTCGGAAGGTGCAGCGCCCGGAGCGCTTCCGCGGCAGCCACCTCGGCGAGGCCGACCTGATCCTCGCCCTGATCGCGGGGATCGTGACGACGCTGCTCCTCTGGCACGCCACCTTGATCGCCCTCGACCTGGCCCCGTGGGGCGCAGGCTGGTCGCCGGTGTCGGACGCGCTCTCCGGCCCGTTCGGCGACGGCACGACCACCGAGGCGCTCGAGCGCGCCTTCGCCTGGGCCCACGTGCTGCTGATCCTCGGCTTCCTCGCCTACCTCCCGTGGTCGAAGCACCTGCACATCGCCACCGCCGCGATCAACGTCTTCTTCGGACGCACGCGGGCGCGGGGGCGCCTGGAGCCGCTCGACTTCGAGGCGGAGGACGAGGCGGAGCTCCGCTTCGGCGCCGGCACGATCGCCGACCTCACGTGGAAGCAGATGCTCGACGCGATGTCGTGCACCGAGTGCGGCCGCTGCCAGGACGTGTGCCCCGCCCACGCGACCGGGAAGGCGCTCTCGCCGAAGCTGCTGATCATGGGCATCCGCGACCGGCTGTTCGCGGAGGGGCCCGCAGCCCTCGCGGGTGGCGAGCTCTCCCCGCTCGTCCCCCACGCAGTCACCGACGAGGTCGTCTGGGACTGCGTCACCTGCGGTGCGTGCGTGCACGAGTGCCCCGTCTCGATCGAGCACGTCGACCACATCGTCGATCTGCGCCGCCAGCTGGTGATGGTGGACTCGCGCCTCCCCGCCGAGACGGAGACGATGCTGCGCGACGTCGAGCGCGGCGGCAACCCGTGGGGCAAGCCGCAGGTCGAGCGCGCCGCGTGGGCCGAAGAGGCGGGGATCCGGGTCTTGCAGCCGGGCGACCCACCCCCGGAGGCGCTCTACTGGGTGGGCTGCGCCGCGTCGTTCGACGAGCGCGCCCGTGCGTCCGCCGTGTCCACGGCGAAGCTGCTGCTCCAGGCTGGCCTCGACGTCGCGATCCTCGGCCCGCGCGAGTCGTGCACGGGCGACCCGGCGCGCCGCGCAGGCAACGAGTACGTCTTCCAGTCGTTCGCCCAAGCCAACGTCGCCACGCTCGAGGAAGCGGGGGTGACGAAGATCGTGGCCAGCTGTCCACACTGCTTCAACACGCTCGCCAACGAGTACCCCGACTTCGGCGGCCGTTACGAGGTGCTCCACCACACCGAGCTCCTCGCCGAGCTCGTGCGTGACGGCCGGCTGGCACCAGCGGCGGGGGACGCTGGCATCACCTACCACGACTCCTGCTACCTCGCGCGCCACAACGACGTGCTCGCGGCGCCACGAGAGCTCGTCTCGCGGATCGGGAGGCCGCTGTCGATGGCCCGCTCGGGAAGGCGGACGTTCTGCTGCGGGGCGGGCGGCGGCCACCTCTGGCTGGAGGAGCGCGGCTCCCAGATCAACGAGGAGCGCGCGCGGGAGGCGGTCGCCACCGGAGCGGAGACGCTCGCCGTCGCCTGCCC
>JAOUEK010000021.1 GCA_029858755.1 Thermoleophilia bacterium | reverse complement strand
TGTACACGCTGCGCTCGGAGCACTACTTCCTCGACCGCCTGGAGCTGGACGACGACGAGCTCGCCGCGTTGCAGACGGCGCTCTACTACCTGGAGGGGAAGTTCGCCTACGCGGAGCCGCTGCGGCTCGCCCTGCAGAACCTCGCTCTCGGCCGGCCCGGCTTCCCGACACCGCCGACGGCAACCGCGGAGCGCGTGCGCGTCACCGTTCCCGACTACTCGCCCGAGCTGGCCGGCCGCCTGTCGAAGCTCGAGTCCGCGATCTCGAAGCAGCGCACGATCACCTTCCGCTACTGGTCGCCGGGCCGAGATCGCGAGGCCGAGCGACGCCTCAACCCGTACGCGCTCCGCCTGGACGAGGGCGTCTGGTACGTGATCGGCCACGACCTCGACCGGGACGCCACGCGGACGTTCAGGGTCTCGAGGATCCGCTCGGACATCCGCTTCGCCACCCGCCGCGAGCGCGACTTCAGGCTGCCGCCCGATTTCGACGTCGAGGCGCATCGCGTCCCACGCCCCTGGCAGATCGGCGCGCCCACCATGCAAGCGCGGATCGCCGTGCAGGAAGACACCGCGTGGTGGGTGCACCGCACGCTCGCAGACGCGGGCTCGCTCGACGACGGCGTCTTCACCACCGACGTGGCGCGGCTCGAGCCGCTGGTCGGCTGGATCCTGCGGCAGAACGGCCGCGCCGTCCCGCTCGAGCCGCCGGAGCTGCGCGACGCCGTCGCCCAGGCGCTCTCCACGCTCCGCAGCCGGCACGAGGCCGAGGCGCAGCCGCTGGCGCGGGCCCGCCGTGTGGACAGCGCGGCTCACGGCGCCGACCGCCCCGCCGGGCCGGTCGCGCCGGAGCGGTTCGGCGTCCTGCAGGCGCTCTTGGCGCACCTCCTGGCCGCCTGCGGCGAGGAGCGCGAGGGGACGCTGGAGGCGGACTCCCTGGCCGAGCGCTTCTCGATCCCCCGCGAGGAGCTCCAGGAGCACCTCTCGCTGCTCAACCTCGTGAACTTCGGCGGCGGCTGCTACACGGTCTACGCGGAGGTGGACGAGGACGCCGGCACGGTGCGGGTGGACAAGGAGCTCTACGGCGACGTCTTCCGCCGGCCGCCCAAGCTGACGCCGCTCGAGGCCCGGGCGATCCGGCTCGCGATCGAGTACGTGGGCCCGACGATCGCCGCCGAGGCGCACACCCCGCTGCAGCGGGTGCGGCGGAAGCTCGAGGAGACCTTCGGGCAGTTCGAGCTGGCCCAGACCCCCGAGCCGCGGGTCTCGGGCGACGAGGAAGACCTGGTGCGGACGCTGTCCCGCGGTGCCGACAAGCGTCGCCTGGTGGAGATCGAGTACCTCAAGGAGGGCGAGGAGTCCCCGGCCACACGCGTCGTCGAGCCGTACTCGTTCGAGCGAGAGCTCCCGGTGTGGCGCGTCCACACGTGGGACCGCACGGTGGACGGGCCGCGCACGTACCGCCTCGATCGCATGCGCTCCGCCCGGGTCACCGACGAGCGCTTCGACCGACGGGAAGGCTTCGACCCCAACTACCTCTTCGAGCCGCACGTCGCCGTCGTCTGGCACTCGCCCGAGGTGGCCCGCTGGAAGGTGGAGCGCGGCGCCCGCTCGCTCACGGACCGCTCTGCGGTCTCGGAGCTGCCGTTCAAGACGGAAGAGTGGCTGCTGTCCGAGGTGCTCGCCGACCGCGGCGAGTCGGTCGTGCTCGAGCCCGCGTCCATGCGCCGTACGATCGCGCGCAGGGCCCGGGAGCTGCAGCGCGAGCTCGGGGTCAGCCGGCGGCGGACGGCAGGACCAGCGTGAACGTCGCTCCCGCGCCCGGGAGCGAGACGAGCTCGATCCGGCCGCCGTGGCGCTCCGCGATCGAGCGGGCGACCGCGAGGCCGTAGCCCGTCGATCCCGCGCCGCTGACGCCTGCGGCGAAGACGTCGAGACCCGCCGGGACGCCCGGGCCGTCGTCCGAGACCGCGATCAGCACCTCGGCCCCGTCTGCCCGGGCGGCGACGCGAACCGACGTCCCGTGGCGCTCCGCGTTGTCGAGGAGGTTGCCGATGGCCTGGCGCAGGCGCACCGGGTCGGCGCGGACGACGAGCCCGGGCTCGACGTCGAGCTCCGCCCGACCCCGCGCGATCCCCTCGAGCAGCGGGGCGACCTCGACCAGCCGAGGCTCGACCGAGAACGCATCCTCGTCGGTCACGAGCCGGTCGATGCTGCGGCACGCGTCCACGGCCAGCTCGAGCAGGCGGCGGGAGTGGGCCGGGTCGAGCGCCGTCCGCCTGTCCGCGAACGCCTCCGCGATCGCGACGAGCGCCGCCACCGGGCTCCGCAGCTCGTGCACGAGGACGGCGAGGCGATCCTCCATGGGGGAATCCGTAGCAGCAGGCCACGACGATCAGTCCGCCGCCGCGCGCTCGGCGATGCGGCCGAGCGCCCACACGGCGGCCCCGCGCAGCACCTCGTCGCGGTCGTCGAGGAACCGCTCGGCGGCCGGCGCGTGCTCGGGGCCACCGACGTTGCCGAGCGCGACGAGGGCGTTCCGCCTCAGCCAGCGCGGGTCGTTGCGAGGCACGAACAGGCGGTCGTAGCGCGTGACGAGCGTCTCGCCGTCCGCCTCCAGCCAGTCGACGAGCGAGACCAGCGGCTCCGCGTCGTCAGGCGCGGGCCCGCCGGCGCGCCGCTTCTCGGTGCCGCGGTTCCACGGGCAAACGTCCTGGCAGATGTCGCACCCGTAGACCATCGCGCCGAGCTCCTCGCGGTACGGCTCGGGGATCGACGCGGGCGCCTGCGTCCAGTACGAGAGGCACCGGTTGGCGTCGAGCTCGCCCGGTCTGTCGAGCGCACCGGTCGGGCACGCGTCGATGCAGAGGCGGCACTGGCCGCAGTCGGCGTCGAGCGGCGCGCTGGGCTCGATCTCGAGGTCGGTGACGAGCGTGCCCAGCACCACCCACGAGCCGTGCGCACGGGTGATCAGCATCGTGTTCTTCCCGTAGAAGCCGATGCCGGCGCGGACCGCTCCTTCCCGGTCGACGTGCTGGTTCTCGTCCACGAGCACCCGATAGCCGCCGCCGAGCCGGCGCCCGAGCTCCTCGAGCCGCCGGCGGAGGTCGGCGTAGTGGTCGCGCCAGGCGTACCGGGGCAGCCGCCCCTCCCCCGGCCCCGGTTCCGGGCCCGGCGCGTAGTAGCAGAGCGCGGCGGAGACCACGGTCCGTGCCCCGGGGAGCAGGGTCTCCGGGTGGCACGAGACCTCCGGGATCGCCATCGTGAAGCGCATCCCCCCGAAGAGCCCGCGCGCACGGCGCTCGTTGATGTGGCGCTCGGTCTCCTCGTAGGGCCCGGCAGGTGCGGCGCCGACCGCGTCGAGGCCGAGCTCCGCGGCCAGCCGCGCCAGCGTGGCGCCCGTCATGAGAGGATCCTGCCATGAAGGCGATCCGCAACCACGAGGACGGCGGGCTCGACGTCCTCCGCTACGAGGACGCACCCGAGCCGGAGCCCGCCCCCGGGCAGGTGCTGATCCGCCTCCACGCCGCGTCCGTCAACCACCTCGACGTCTGGGTGCGCAAGGGCATGCCTTCCGCGCCGAAGCCGCACATCTTCGGCTCCGACGGCGCCGGGATCGTCGAGGCGCTCGGGGACGGCGTCGACGGCCTCGCCGTCGGAGACCGTGTGGTGATCAACCCCGGGATCGAGAAGGGCCCGGTGATCACCGTCTTCGGCGAGCACGGGGACGGCACTCACGCCGAGCTCGTCGCCATCGACGCCGTCCAGGTGTTCGCGCTCGACGACGCCCTCTCGTTCGAGGTCGCCGCCGCGTTCCCGCTCGTCTACGAGACCGCCTACCGGATGCTCGTCACCCGGGCGCAGGCGCGCGCCGGCGAGTGGGCCCTGATCTGGGGCATCGGCGGCGGCGTCGGCACCGCCGCCTTCGAGATCTGCAGGGCGCTCGGCGTGCAGACGATCGTCACCTCCGGGAGCGATGCCAAGCTGGAGAAGGCGCGTGAGTGGGGCGCCGACGTCTGCGTCAACCACGCGAGCGGCGATGTCGTGGCAGCGGTCAAGGAGGCGACGGACGGGGGCGTGGACGTCGTCGTCGAGTCCGTGGGCGAGGCGACCTGGGCCCGCTCGCTCGCCGCCGTGCGGCCCGCGGGACGCGTCGTCGTCTGCGGTGCCACCTCCGGGCCGAACCCGCCCGCACAGCTGCACCGCTTCTGGTGGAAGCAGCTGACGGTGCTCGGCTCCACGATGGGGACGCGCGACGACTTCCTCGGCGCCTACAAGCTCGTCCGCACCGGGCGCGCCCGCGTGCACGTCGACCGTGTCTACCCGCTGGCGCAGGCCCGTGCCGCCCACGAGCGACTCGAGGCAGGCGAGCAGCTCGGCAAGATCGTGCTCGCGATCCCGGGCTGACGCGACCGCCCGGCGCGGGAGGCCCTGAAGGGGCGCGGCGCGCACCCGTTGCCGAGGACGACGTTTGCGTCCTGTGTGAGACTGAACAGGTGACGAAGCCCGTGGGGTTCTCGTATGTTCGGCGCAAGAACGGCGAGGTGGTGATCTCTCGTCACGGCCGGCCCGCGACGGTTCTGCGTGGTCGCAAGGCGGAGGAGTTCATGGCACGGCTGCCGGCGAGCGACGCCCAGGAGCTGATGGCCCGGGCGACCGGCGACTACAAGAGGGGCAACGAGCGCCAGGCAGCGGGCCACCCGCGGAGCAGGCGCCGCTAGACCGCTCGCGTTGCGTGCTCCGCCGCCGATCGCGGCGAGGGGGGATCACCGGGCGGCTGCGCCACCTCCAAAGGCAGATCCGCTCGCTTGCCGGTCCCGTCGCGCCTCCCGCTGCCGCGTCGGAGCGCCGCTCGCTGAGCGCCGACGGCCCGACAGCACCTCGATGGCGATCGCCGACGTGATCCCGTCCGCGTCCTGCGCCGGGAACCGACGTGGCGGCCCGACCGGGTGCTCGTGACGGCTAACCGAAGCCGAGGATGAACTTCGCGTCCTCGGACATGCGGTCGGGCGTCCAGGGCGGGTCGAACGTCAGCTCGACCTCGACCTCCGCCACGCCCGGCAGCGCCGCCACCGCGTCGTGGATGCCCTCCTGGATCATCGGGCCGGCCGGGCACCCCATCGAGGTGAGCGAGTGGATCACCTTCACGCGCTCCTCCTCGATCTCGGCGTCGTAGAAGAGGCCGAGCTCGACGATGTCCATCCCGAGCTCGGGATCCTCCACGCCGTGCAGCGCCTCGACGACGTCGTCCTTCGTGACCATGCCCCGAGTCTACGCGTGCACTAACTGCCCGGCGCGCGTGAGCACGAGGTCGAGGATCGCGCCCACCGATGCGTCGAGCCCCGTGTTCTCGATCACCGGCACGTCTGCGTTGTGGGCGCGCTCGATCAGCGCGTCCTGGATCGCCCGGATCTCCGGCATGCCCTCGAGGTACTTGTCCAGCGGTCGCAGGCCGTCGGTCGCCCGGTCGCGTACCCAGAAGTGACTGCGGTGCACCTCCTCGTCGGAGATCGCGACCACGCAGTGCACGACGAGCGCGTCCTGGCGCTCGACGCTGATCATCCCGGGGACGAGGTGCACGCCCTCGAGCAGTGTCGACCAGTGCTCGGTGAGCGACCGGTCGATCGCCGCCTCCACGCCGACCAGCACGCGCCGGGTCTGCTCCAGGAAGCCGAGGAGCATCGGGTCACCGGCCTCGTCCTCCTCCGCCTTCGTCAGCCCCAGCCCGGCGTCGAAGCTGGAGTAGTGCACCGAGGGCATGAACTCGCGGGAGAAGAACGCACGCATCGTCTGCCGGATGAAGTCCGTTGAGGCGACGCGAGTGATGCCGAGCCGGTGCGCCACCTCCGTCGCGATCGTCGACTTCCCCGTGCCGGTCGCGCCCCCGACGAGCACGAGGATCGGCACGTCGAGCTCCTGCAGCGCCTGAAGGCGACGCAAGCGCCGCATCGTGCGCTCCGCCTCGTCCTCTCCCAGCACCTCGGCGGCCAACGTGGCGAGCCGGTCGAGGTCGAGGCGGTCGTCGCCGCGCGCGGCCATGTCCGCGTCGGCGGACCGCGCGAGATCGTACGCGCGGATCATCGAGAGCCCGGTCGCCGCGAGGGCCCGTGCCATCAGCCCCTTCGACCACGGCGGCCCGTCGTCGCCGCCGAGCGGGAGCGGGGCCAGGTAGCGGCGCTCGCTCACGAGGCGACTCCGCTGCGCGACGCCGAGACCGCCTCGTCGGCGAGCCGCTGGAGCTCGCCCGCGAGCCCCGGCTCGCCGGCGAGCGGCACCACCTCGTTCGCAGCCAGGACGACGCGGGCGCCGCGACGCATCGCCTCCTCGACGACGACGTCGACCGCCGCCGCCTTCAGCTCCACGACGAAGGTGTCGGCGTCGACGCTCCCGAGCTCCGCGCGGAGCTGCGCGCGGTCGGCGAGCGCCCCGGAGACGTGCGTGACGTGCGCCCCGTGGACGTCACCCAGCTCGACGGCGATCCGCTCGTGCTGCGCGGCCGGCGCCGTCCCGAAGTACGCGACCCGCTCGCCCGCGACGGCCTCGGCGGGCCGCGGTCGGAGGATCGTCCGCACGACGGGGACGCCGGGGCGGACAAGCGCCTGGAGGTCGTTCGCGAGCCGCGCGTGCGGTGTGCCTTCCTCCGCCATCGTGACCACGACGAGGTCGGCGAGGAGCGCCCGGTAGGCGTTCAGGTACCCGGTGGCGACGTGGTGCTCCTGGAGCGAGCCGACGACGAGCACCCGTCGCTCGGCGGCGATCGGCGGCAACGCGGCGCCGGACCCGTCGAACACGACCAGCTCGGGGTCGAGCCCCGCGGCGACGGCAGCCCCCTCCAGCACGTTCGACGTCGCGACGGCGCCCGCAAGCCCTCCCCCGCAACGCCGGCAGCCGACGGTCTCCACGCCGGCGAGCGCCGCCGTCTCCAGGTGATCGGAGGCCGCGTGCCGGCCCGACCGTGAGAGCGCGACGAGGGCCTCGACCGTCGGCGGGACGGTGACGACCTCCGGCTCGGCCGGGCCACCGCGCCCCATCGCCACGACGACGACGCGGCGGCGGCGCGCGAGCTGCCGCACCAGGAACCCCGTGACGGCGGTCTTGCCCACGCGCTTGCCGGTGCCGCAGACGACGAGCGAGGGGACATCGACCGGATGGAAGCGCGGCGGCTCCAGGCGGAAGTCGGGCCCCTCGTAGGGGATGCCGTGCGCGAGCACACGGCTGGCCAGTCGAAACCGCTCGACCGGCCCCAGCACCGGCTCGTCGGAGAGGTCGACGACGGCATCCGGCGCCAGCTCGTCGATCGCGCCCTCGACGCTCTCGCGGAGCGGCACGCCGTAGTCCTCGCCTCCGCGGAGCTTCTCGGTGCCACCGACGAGCACCGCCGCCACGACCTCGTCGTCGAGCCCCGCGAGCGCGTCGCGGACGACCGGCGCGTAGTGCTCGCCGTCGACGAGGGCGAGGACGCGTCTCACCGCGGCGACACCTCGCGCTCGATGCGGCCCGTGTACTTCTCGTACTCGAGCGTGTCGACCGAGAACTGGATGATCTTCTCCTGCCCGTGGAAGGGGTGCTTGCGCCAGATGTCGACGTGCGCCCCCGATACCTCGATCAGGTTGTAACAGGGCCGGGTGTTGCCCCTGAGGCGGAGTGACGAGACGGTCCCGGTGTTGACGACGAAGAGGTCCTCGAGGCGCCAGGCGTAGGGGACGTGCTTGTGCCCGGAGAGCACGAGGTGGACGCCCGAGCGCAGCAGGCACTCGATCGCGTCGCCGGCGTCGTAGACGACGTTCCGCTCGCGCCCGGTGCCGGGTACCGGCAGCAGATGGTGGTGCAGCACGAACACCTTGAGCGCAGCCGGATCGGCGAACTCCTGCTCGATCCACGGGTACCGCCCGCGCCCGATCTGCCCGTGGTCGAGGTCGGGCTCCGTCGAGTCGATGGCGACGATCGCCAGCCCGTCGCGCCGCAGGACGGAGTTGCGCGGTCCGAACAGCTCCTCGAAGTGGACGTAGCCGACGTTGCGCGAATCGTGGTTCCCGGGCACGACGACGAGCGACTCGCAGTCGAGACGGTCGAGATAGTCGCGCGCCGTCTGGTACTCGTGCCGGAAGCCGAAGGTGGTGAGATCGCCCGTGCACACGACGACGTCGGGCGCGACGTCGTTGATCTCGCTGATCGCCCGCACCAGGAGGTTGGGCTCGAAGTAGGGGCCACCGCAGTGCAGGTCGGAGATGTGCGCGATGCGATACGTGGACGGGGACGCCATTCATCGCAGTCTACGAGGCCGTGACCCCCCGCTACCAGGGGTTTCCCTGCAGCCACGGGGGAGGCTGTCCGGGGAGGTGGCTACCGTGGCTCCAGTGCCGTCCGAGCCAACGGGTAGACACGGCTTCCGGGCCTACATGGGCGAAGGGTCGCCGCGCTTTGCCAACCAGATCGAGGTCGAGTGCGCAAAGATCCTCGACTTCTACGGCATCCCGTGGGCCTACGAGCCCCGCTCGTTCGTGCTCGAGCGGGCACCGGACGGCCGCGTCACGCGAGCCTTCACGCCGGACTTCTACCTCCCGGAGCAGGAGCTCTACGTCGAGGTCACGGTGATGAAGCAGTCCCTGGTCACGCGCAAGAACCGCAAGCTGCGGGAGGTGCGGCGCCTCTACCCGGAGGTGAAGGTGAAGCTCTTCTACCGCCGGGACATCGAGCGGCTCGCCCAGCGCCACCGACTGCGCCTCGCCTCGTGACCGCGACCGTGAGTCAGGACTGATGTCGAGCGCGGGCCCACTGCGCGAGCAGGGCCACCCGATCGGCGACGTGTACCTGTCCCGCGACGAGATCGCGGTGCGCGTCGGGGAGCTCGGGCGGTCGATGGCGGACGAGCTCGCGGGGCTCGAGCCGTTGTTGATCGCGCCGCTCAAGTCGAGCACCGTGTTCCTCGCCGACCTCTCTCGCGCCTTGCCGGTGCCGCACGAGCTGGACGTGATCGAGCTTGCGCCCTACCTCGGTGGCGACGGCGACGCCGTGCGGCTGCTGAAGGACCTCGACGCGCCGGTCAAGGGCCGGCACCTCGTGATCGTGGAGGACGTCGTCGACACGGGGCTGACGCTCGGCTTCCTCGTACGCACGCTCGCGCTCCGTGGGCCGGCTTCGCTCTCGGCGGTGACGCTGCTCGACCGGCCGTACCGCCGCCTCGTCGACGATGTGCCGCTCAGGTGGATCGGCTTCACGGTGCCGGACGAGCTGTTCGCCGGCTACGGGCTCGGGCTGGACGAGCGCTGGCGCGCGCTCCCGGACCTCCACGTCGTCGTCGCCGACGAGCTGCCCGTGGGCATCGACGACACGGGCGGCTCCTCGGAGCTCGCAGCCTGACGGCTCGAGCGGTCGAGCCGATCCCAGCTACAGGTAGCCGAGTGGGTCGACCGCGGCCCCGTTCACCCGCACCTCGAAGTGCACGTGCGGGCCGCTCGAGCGGCCCGTGCTACCGCTGTAGGAGAGGACGTCGCCCTGCGCCACCTGCGAGCCGACGCCACGCACGAGCGACGAGTTGTGCGCGTACGCCGTCGACAGCCCGCCGCCGTGATCGACGACGACGAGCAGCCCGTAGCCCCCGAGCCAGTCGGCGTGGATCACGACCCCGGGGGCGGCTGCCCGTACCGGTGTGCCCGTCGGCACGGCGATGTCGATCCCCTCGTGCATGCGCCCCCAGCGCGGCCCGAAGCCGCTGACCACGGGGCCGCTGACCGGCCACGCGAGCCCGCCGGGGCTCGGCGCGGGGCTCGACCCGGACGCCGACGCCTGCTCCTGGGCGGCCCGGATCCGGGCAGCGAGGGCGTCGCTCTGCCGCTGCAGGGCCTCGACCTCGCGCACGAACTCCTCCCGATCCTCCCTGATCCCCCCCAGGGTCTCCTGCTTCGCGCCTTCCGCGGCGGCGAGCGCGTCGCGGCTCGCGAGCAGCCGGTCACGGATCGCGCGCTGCTCCGAGACGTGCGCCGCGATCTCCTGCTCCGCCGCCCGTGCCTCGCTGCGCGCGTCGCGCGCCTCGTCGGCGGCTGCGGCGATGCTCGCCCGCGCACGACCGACGTCGAGCGCGATCCGCTCGTCCTGGCGACCGATGCGGTCGAGGAGCTCGACCGTGTCGATCACGTCGGAGAACGACGCCGCGCCGATCACGAACGCGACGGGATCGGGCTCGTCGGCCATGTAGATCTCGCGCACGCGCTGCTCCAGCCTGGCGACGGACACCGCTTCCTCCTTGCGCAGCCGCGCGAGGCGCTCGGCGAGCACCGCGACCTGCCGATCGAGGCGCTCGCGGCGGTCTCGCTGCACTGCGAGCCGCAGCTCCACTGCGGTCAGCTCCGCCTGCTCGGCCTCGACCGCGGCCTGGGCCGCGCGCACCTGCGAGGCGATCGTGCTCAGCTCCTGGGTGACCACTCCCTCCTGGGCGTCGGCGGTCGCGATCTGATCGCGCAGGTCGTCGATCCTGGAGTCGACACGCTGCTTCTCGGCGCCCGGGTCACCGGCTGCGGGCGCTGCCAGCAGCAGCAGAACGAGAGCGGCGACCGCTGAGCGACGGCCCATCCGGGCTATCTTCAACGATCGGTCGGCCGGTCCTGCCTGGCGTCCAGCGCGCGCAGCGCCTCCGCGGCCTCACGGCGGAGGCCTCCGACCGCCGCCCGATAGCTCTCGTCGTCGACGCGGCCCGCGCGATGGTCCGCTTCCAGCTCGCGCAGCGCCTCGAGCGCACGGTCACGGGCCTCGGCGAGCTCGAGTCGCTCCCGCGCCTCCGGGTCGAGGTCGTCGAGATGATCGGTTGCCGGCTCGGGCTCCCGGAGAAACGGCAGCGCGACGAGGACGACGCACGCGATCGCGAGCAGCGCTGCGAGCGCCAGCGCCGCCGTCACGGCGACGGCGGCGCCCCTGCCGGCGCCCCCACCTCCGCATAGCGGGTGGCGAGCCGCCGCTCCTCGCGCGCATCGGGCCAGAGAGTGATCAGCGAGCCACCGAGGAAGACGAGGCCCGCCAGCCAGATCAGGTTCACGAGC
>JAOUEK010000436.1 GCA_029858755.1 Thermoleophilia bacterium | reverse complement strand
CAAGGCAACGTCAACAGCGCTGGCCAGACCGCCACGGAGCCCGGCAACGGCGGCACGCCCCCCGGGGGCGGGCAGGGCCACGGCACCGGCGGCAGCGGCGGCAAGGCCCAGCGAGCCGCACCGTGATGAGAGGCGGCAGGCCCAACGCGGCGCGACGTCCCCCGGTCGCGGCCCGGCGCGAGCCGCGGCTCGCGCTCCGCTTCGCCGTCGTGACGGCGCTCGGGCTCGCGCTCGCGGGCGCCGTCATCCTCGGCGTGATCCGCGAGATCGACCAGCGCCAGGCCGTGCAGGCCGCGACCGAGCGTGCGGAGTTCGTCGCCGGCACCTTCCTCGCGGGCGTGTTCCGGCCGAGCGACGCACGGGCGCCGGTGAAGGGAGCCCGGCGGAATGCCCTCGACGCGGCGATGCGTCGCTACGTCCTGGTCGACGGGGCGCTGCGCGTGTCCCTGGTCGGCGTGGGCAACCGCGTCACCTACTCGACCGACCACCGGGTGATCGGCACGCGTGCGAAGGACACGTCCTCGTTGCGCGCGGCGCGCGCCGGGGCGATCGTGAGCCGGATCGCGGACGTGCCTCGACCGGGAGGGCAAGGGGCGACAGAGGCGCTCGTGGCCAGCATCCCCGTGAGCCTCGGCAAGGCCGTCGGGGTGGTCTCGTTCGAGCAGGACTACGGGCCGATCGCCGCGAGCGCCCGGGAGTCGCTGCTCCCCGTGGCCGGCGTCCTGGAGGGCGCGCTCGTCCTGCTCTTCGTGCTCCTCATCCCCAGCCTGCTCGGCGCCTCACGCAGGCTCCGCGCCTACGTGGCGGAGATCCGCTACCGCGCGACCCACGACGCGCTGACAGGGCTGTCGAACCGCGAGGCGCTGTCGGATCAGCTCGCCGAGGCCGTCGCCGACCTCCGGGGCGGCTACGCCGCGGTGCTGCTCGTCGACCTCGACCGCTTCAAGGAGGTCAACGACACGCTCGGCCACGATGCCGGCGACGAGCTGCTGCAGCTGATCGCCGACCGGCTCCAGGGCGTGGCCGGTGGGGCGGGCGTGTCGCGCCTGGGCGGCGACGAGTTCGCCCTCGTCGCCTCGGGGACGACGCCGCTGCAGGCGATGGAGCTCGCGCAGGCGGTGCGTGACGCGATCGCGAGGCCGTACGTCGTGCGGCGGATCCCCGTCTCCGTTGACGCCAGCGTCGGCGTTGCGCTCGCGCCGAGCGACGGCGTCGACCCGGGTCAGCTGATCCGTCGCGCCGACGTGGCCATGTACGCGGCGAAGCAGGGGCGTGCGGGCGTGCTCCGCTACGACGCGCGGATCGACCTCAACGACGCCGCGAACCTCGTGCTGATGACGGAGCTGCGCGAGGCCGTCGACCGCTCTGAGCTCGAGGTGCACTACCAGCCGATCGTCGAGACCGGGACCGGGATGCTGCGCTCGGTCGAGGCACTCGTCCGCTGGAACCACCCGACCCGGGGGCTGCTGCAGCCCGGTGCCTTCATGCCCCTCGCCGAGCACACCCGCCTCGTCGTCGAGCTGAACCGGATGGTGCTGCGCGAGGCGACGCGCCGCTGCGCCGAATGGCGCCGTCACGGTGCAGGCCTGGGGGTCTCGGTGAACCTGAGCGTGCTCGAGCTGCTCGACGCGAGCTGCGTCCACGACGTCGTGGGCGCGCTCGAGAATGCAGGCCTGCCCCCGTCGGCGCTCACGATCGAGATCACGGAGGGGGCGTTCGTCAGGGAGCCGGGCCGAGTGACCCGCACGCTGGATGCGCTTCGCGAGCTCGGCGTCCGCGTGGCGATCGACGACTTCGGCACGGGCTACTCCTCGCTCGGGTATCTCCGTACCCTGCCCGTGGACGTGCTCAAGATCGACCGCTCGTTCATCGCGGACATCGCCACGTCGGAAGCCAGCCGGGCGATCGTCGCCGCCTCCGTCGACCTCGCGCATCGCCTGGGGCTGGAGGTCGTGGCCGAGGGGGTCGAGGACGACGCCCAGCACGACGTCGTCGAGGCGCTCGACTGCGACCTCGTGCAGGGCTACGTGGTCTCGCGCGCGGTTCCGGCCGCGGAGCTCGAGCGCCTGATGCGCGACGCGTCGTGCGACGACGGCCTCTCCCGCGCCGCCTGAGAGCCGACCGGCCGGCCCGGCTCCCGCAGGCCCGAGCCGGCGCACGCGACCGCGTGCCGAGGGACGTGCCGGGGGCGGGTACCCCAGCGCAGGTCGGGGCTCCGAGGGCTCCACGCCGGGCCCGTGGTGCACGGGGTCAGCTGTCGGTCGCGAACGCCTCGCCGCAGCTGTGGGCGGCGTCGTCCTCAGCCCGGGCGAGCGTGCCGATGTAGCGGGCGATCTCCGTGGTGGCGGCGTCCTCGTCGTCGCCGCAGACGGCGCAGCGCACGTCGATCTCGTGGAGGGTCGTCATGGAATGCAGTCCTCCTCTCCGGGGGGCGCTCTTACGGGCGCGCCTGCTCCGCGACCGAAGGCTCGAGGGGGCCTTCTTCCGGGCTACGCGCTCGCCGTGCCGGCGACCGGCTCGCGCGCTTCGGTGAGCCGCTCGAGCGCGTCGTAGACGTCCTGTACCTGCTCGCGGGTGAGCGCGTCGACGTCGTCGACCCCGGTGACGCGCTCGACGAGGGCGAGCACCCGCTCGCGGTCGACGCCGCCGTCCGGGCGGAGCAGCCCGGCGGATCGAGCCATGCCGAACACGCGGCGCACCTGCGGCTC
>JAOUEK010000435.1 GCA_029858755.1 Thermoleophilia bacterium | reverse complement strand
CATGAGCGCGCCCTTGTAGGCCATGAAGAGCTTGTACGAGGTGATGCCCTGCTCGGGCAGGCGCGCGAGCTCCTCGAGCGAGCCGCCGTCGTGCAGGTCGGTGACCGCGATGTGGAAGCCGCAGTCGATGATCTGCTTCCCGTTCCGCTTCTCGTGCCAGGCGTCGAGCGCCTCCGCGAACGACTGGCCGGGCGACTGGATGCAGAAGTCGACGTGGCACGTCGTCCCGCCGAATGCCGCCGCGGTCTGGCCGGACGTGAAGTTGTCGATCGTCACGGTGCCCCCGAACGGCATGTCGAGGTGCGTGTGCGGGTCGACGCACCCCGGAAGCACGTACTTGCCTTCCGCGTCTATCACGCGGTCGGCCTCGACGTCGAGCGACTCGCCGATCATGGAGATCCGCTCTCCCTCGACGAGGACGTCGCCGACGTAGTCGTCGGCCGCCGTGATGATCCTGCCGCCCCTGATCAGTACCGACACGTCACCTCACCTCCGTCTGCGAGAGGGCCCCGGGCCGCCGTCGAGCGGGCCCGGAGCCCTCGTCGCGTCGTTACTTCCCGCCTTCCTTGAGCTTCACGACGCGCTTCTTGAAGCTCTTGCCGGTCACGTCGATCCCCTGCTTGCGCAGGTTCGCGACCGCCTTCTTCGCAAGATCGCTCCTGTACGCCGCCTTGGACGCGGGCTTCTTGATGACCTTGTAGGTCTTCGCGATCGTGGCCGTGCGCTTGAACTCCACGGGGTCCATGATCCCGATGCCGAGCCTGTTCGGCCAGACGAGCGCGTTGACCTCGTTCATCTGCCAGCGCTGGTGGCTCGCACCGAGCGCCGGGCCGTTCTTCAGGACGATGTTCGTGCACTCGGCGAGATGGTTGCGGCAGTAGATCCAACCTTTGAACGACGCCTCGAGGAACTTGACCGCCGTGGCCTGGTTCTTCGGATCCTTGATCCAGTCACCGCGGACGAAGATGCCGTCCTGGAGCATGCCCGTTCCGAGGTCCGAGTACTTGAACACGTTCAGGTCCTTCAGCGTGTAGAGCTTGCCCGTCTTCGGGTTCTTCACCTCGAGCACCTGTGCCAGCTCGTTGTAGGTCATCGCCGACGCAGCGTCGAGCTCGCCCTTCAGGAACGCGAGCATGTCGAAGTTCTGCTTGACGAGCTTGACGTCCTTGTCCGGGTCCATGCCGTTCTTGACGAGGGCCGCCCGCTGCTCGAACTCGTTCCCGAAGATCCACACGCCGAACTTCTTGCCGCGCATCTTCTTGAACGTGTTGATGCCGCTCGACTTGAACGTCACCTCGGTCGTGCCCGAGCGGGCGTAGACCTGGGCGATGTTCACGAGGTCGTTGCCCGTGTCGCGCTGGGCGAGCGTGCTCGGCATCCAGTTGATGCCGAACTCGGCCTGCTTCCCGAGGACGACCTGCTCGGGGACGATGTCGGGGCCGCCGGCCTTGATCGTCACGTCGAGCCCGGCGTCCTTGTAGTACCCCTTGTCCTTCGCCGCGTAGTACCCGGCGAACTGCGCCTGCACGACCCACTTCGACTGGAGCGTGACCTTCGTCAGCCCCTGCCCCTGACTCGCGCTCGTCACGGCCAGCGAAGCGGCGATCGCAACCGCGACCACCACGAGCGTCGTGCCGACGAGATACAGCCTCCTTCTCCTCATGTGCCCTCCTTAGCTGCCTACGTGGACTTGTCCCTGATCGATGGATGCCAGCCGAGCACGAGCCGCTCGGCGGCCGCGACCGCGCCGTAGAAGGCGATGCCGAGAAAGCTCGCCACGAGTATCGCCGCCCAGGCCGTCTCGTACTGGGCCAACGACACGGCCGAGACGATCTGGACACCCAGCGACTCCGTCGATCCGCCGAAGTAGTCCCCCACGACAGCGCCGATCATGGCGAGTACGGCCGCGATCTTCAAGGCGGAGAAGACGAACGGCATGCTGTTGGGGATCCGGACTCTCGCAAACACGACCCGTTGGGGTGCCGCGTACGAGCGCATCAGCTCGAGCGACTCCGGCCGGACCGACGTGAGGCCCCTGAGCGTGTTGACGAGCACCGGGAAGAAGCAGAGAACCGCGGCGATCACGACCTTCGACCACGGCGAGAGCGTCCCGAACCAGGCGTTGGTGATGGGTGCGAACGCCACGATGGGCACCGCGTTCGCCGCGATCATGTACGGCATCAGCGCGTTCCCCAGCGGACGCCACCGCGCGAGGACGAGCGCGAGGACGAACGCGAGCGAGCACCCGAGGACGAACCCGCCCAGAGCCTCCTTGAACGTGATCCACGCCGCGCGCAGAAGCTCGGACCGCGCGTCCCACAGGGCCTGGAGCACATCGGACAGCGGCGGCAAGAGGTAGCGCTCGATGCCGATCAGCGGCAGGAGCCACTGCCAGGTCACGATGCCGAGGCCGAAGACGACGAGCACCGGCCCCCACCTGCGCGACCGCTCGCCGAGCCGGTCGGAGCGCGTGGGTGCCGTCTGCGCGAGCGTGCTCAAGCGTCCGCGCCCCCTGCGTGCAGTGCCTCACGCACCTCGGTGACGAGCTCGAAGAAACGCGCGTCCTCCCGTGTCTCGACCGCACGCGGCTGCGCGAGATCGATCGGGATCACGTTCGTGATGCGCCCTGGCCGCGCGGACATCACGACCACGCGGGTCGACAGGTAGACCGCCTCGGTGATCGAGTGGGTGACGAAGATCACCGTCGAGCCGG
>JAOUEK010000434.1 GCA_029858755.1 Thermoleophilia bacterium | reverse complement strand
ACACACGCGGTCACGTCTACCGCTCGATCCTCGAGGCGATCGCGCTGACCATGAAGCACAACGTGGACGCGATGTGCGGGGAGCTCCGCAGCTCGCTGGACGAGATCGTCGTCTCGGGCGGCGGCTCCGGCAGCCCGCTCGCGATGCGCATCTTCGCGGACGTCTTCGGCGTCCCCGCCTCGCGCAGCGTCGGTGCCGGCGGCGCGAGCCTCGGCGCGGCGATCTGCGCAGCCGCCGCCACCGGGCTCCATCCCGACCTCGAGACGGCCGCCGGCCGCATGGCGGCACCGCGCGAGACGTTCTCCCCCGAGCCGGCGACGACAGACGTCTACCGCCGGATGAACGAGACTGTCTACCAGGCGATCCGGAGCCGCACCGACCCGATCCTCGAGCGCGCTTACCCGATCTTCCACTGACGACGCCGACGACGCAAAGGACCGCACCCATGGACATCAGCAGGGAGGGCATCGTCGAGGGCCTGCAGCGGATCCTCGGCCCCGAGCACGTCGTCACCGATCCACAGCTGCTGCGGGAGCGCTCGATCGACAACTTCCGCAAGCTCGAGCACATCTTCGGCGTCTACACGCTGCCGCCGCCCGCGGCGGTGGCGATGGTGCAGAGCACGCAGCACGTGGCCGAGGTGCTCGCGTTCGCCGACGCCCACGGGGTCAACGTCGTCCCCCGGACGGGCGGCACGGCCACGGAGGGCGGCCTCGAGACCCACGTCCCGGACTCGATCGTGGTCGACGGCTCGGCGATGAACCGGATCCTGAGCATCGACGCGTACGACATGCAGGCCACCGCGCAGTGCGGCGTCCCGCTCCAGGAGCTCGAGGACCGCGTGCGGGAGCAGGGCCTCACCACCGGGCACTCGCCGCAGTCGAAGCCGGTCGCGCACATGGGCGGCCTCGTCGCGACCCGCAGCATCGGGCAGTTCTCGACGCTGTACGGCGGCATCGAGGACATGGTCGTCGGGCTCGAGGCCGTCTTCCCGGGCGGCGAGGTGACGCGCATCAAGAACGTCCCCCGCCGGGCGGCCGGCCCGGACATCCGGCACGTCGTGATCGGCAACGAGGGCGCGCTGTGCTTCATCACCGAGGTGACGGTGAAGCTGTTCCCCTACTTGCCCGAGAACAACGTCTTCCTGGGCTGGACGCTGAAGAGCATGAAGACAGGCTTCGAGGTGCTGCGCGAGGTGATGGTGGCCGGCTACAAGCCGTCCGTGGCCCGGCTCTACGACCCGGAGGACGGCGGGCTCCACTTCTCCCACTTCGCCGCGGCGGACGACTGCGTGCTGCTCTTCATGGCCGAGGGCGCGGCGGCGATCGCCAAGGCGACGGCCGAGGGAATCACGGAGATCGTCGGGCGGCAGCCCGCGTGCACGCCGGTCGACGGCGGGCTGATCCGCACGTGGTTCGAGGACCTCACCTGGGGGCCCGACAAGATCAGCCGCGAGGACGAGCGGATCCGGACGACCCGCAACGTCAACCGCACCACCGAGGTGTCCGCAGGCTGGAGCTCGATCAACGACATCTACGAGGCCGCGCTGCCGCGCATCCGGAGCGAGGTGCCCGACATCACGATCCTCGGCGGGCACTCCTCCCACAGCTACATCAACGGCACCAACATGTACTTCAACTACTTCTACGACCTCGTCGACTGCGAGCCGGAGGAGGAGGTCACGAAGTACTACCTGCCGATCATCGGCATCATCTGCGAGGAGACGCTGCGCCGGGGCGGCTCGATCGTCCATCACCACGGGATCGGCAAGGCCCGGGCACCGTGGGTGCGCGACGAGTACGGCTCCTCGTACGTCGTCCTGGAGACCCTGAAGCGCGCCTTCGACCCGAACGGCGTGATGAACAAGGGGACGATCATCCCGTGACCGGCGTCGGCCCGCGGACGTCGCCGCCGACCGGCAGCCGGCGATGAAGATCACCGCGGTCGAGAGCCGCGTCTACCGCTTCCCGCTCGACCCCCCGTTCCACGCTGCGTGGGATCCGGTGCCCCGCGCGCACCACGAGTCGACGGTGGTGCTCGTGCACACCGACGAGGGCCTCACCGGCCTCGCCTCCGGCGGGGACGGGCTACCCGACAGGGAGCTGCTGGAGCGCCTCCTCGTCGGCCTCGACCCGCTCCGCACCGAGGTTGTCCGCGAGATCTGCGAGACGGTGGACCTGCACGGTGGCCGGCCGTGGGCGGTCGAGGTCGCCGTCTGGGACCTCGTCGGCAAGTCGGTCGGCCAGCCCGTGTGGAAGCTGCTCGGCGGCCGCAGCGAGCGCCTCCTCGCATACGCGTCGAGCGGCGAGCTGGTGGCGGCCGGAGAGCGCGCCGAGCGGTGCCTCGCCCTCGTCGAGTCCGGCGTGACGGCGGTGAAGCTGCGCTTCCACCTCGCCGACTGGCGCGCCGACCTGGCCGTGGTCGAGGCGGTGCGAGCCGCGGTCGGCGACCGGCTCGAGATCATGGTGGACGCCAACCAGGGGTGGCGCATGCCGGGTGACCGCGAGCCGCGCTGGGACGTGGCCACCGCCATCCAGTGCGCCGGGGCCCTCGAGGAGCTCGGCGTGTACTGGCTGGAGGAGCCGCTGCGGACGGACGACGTCGAGGGCTACGCGGCCCTTCGTGGCCGTACGGGCCTCCGCATCGCCGCGGGAGAGCTGGTGCGCGAGGCGTCGGACGCGCGCGACCTCGTGGTGCGGGGCCTCGTCGATGTCG
>JAOUEK010000433.1 GCA_029858755.1 Thermoleophilia bacterium | reverse complement strand
CGAGCAGCAGGTCGACCCCGTCCCCGAGCGCGTCGCGCAGCGCCTCGGTCGCCGCGATCGTCGCGACGATCGACGCCTGGGGGTCCCAGCTCGACAGCCCGTGCTCGTCGAACGCGCGCTGCGAGCCGAAGCGCAGCGCCGTGTAGCCCTGCTCGCGCCAGCGCTGGGCGTCCTCGACCAGCTCCGGTGCGCTGGCCCCCGCGAGGTGACGGTAGACGCGCACGCGATCGCGCGTCGGACCGCCGAGCAGGTCGTACACGGGCACGCCGAGCCGCTTGCCCTTCAGGTCCCAGAGCGCCATGTCGATCCCCGCCACCGCGCTCATCCCCACCTGCCCGTTCGACCAGAACGTGCCCCGGACCATCTCCGTCCACCAGTGCTCGATCCGGCCGGGGTCCTGCCCGACGAGCAGCTCGGCGTAGTGGTCGAGCACGCCGAGCACACCTCGACCGCGACCCGCGAGGCTCGCCTCGCCGATCCCGGTGAGCCCCTCGTCCGTCCGGACGAGCACGAAGATCACGGCCCAGTCGTAGTCGGTCCCGGCGGAGGCGTAGCCGCCTCCGACCCCCACGGATAGAGTCTCGATCCCGGTGATCTGCATCGCGACGTCGCCCCTCGCCGAGCATAGTGCGCCGCGTCGACGCACGGGCCGGCCGTGATCGTCGACATCCATACCCACGTCGGAGAGCACCCGGAGCACATCGGCGAGGGGTTCGCCGCGCAGGCCCGGGAGGCGTGGCCGGAGATCCGGCTCGGGCGCACGCTCGAGGAGCATCGGCGCGAGGCCCTCGACGGGGTCGACCGGGCGGTCGTGCTGGCGTTCGACGCCCCGGCCGCCGGCTTCGTGGTGCCGAACGACTACGTCGCCGCCTACGTGGCCGGCGACCCCGAACGGCTGATCGGGTTCGGCTCGGTCGACCCGTCGCGGGCCGACGCCGTCGACGAGCTCGAGCGCATGAGCCAGGACCTCGGCCTGCGGGGCTGCAAGCTCGGCCCGATCTACCAGGACGTCGATCCCCTCGGCGCGGAGTTCGCACGCGTCTGCGCGGCGCTCGAGCGGCTCGAGCTGCCGCTGCTGATCCACCAGGGAACGACGTTCTCCCGGGCGGGGTCGCTGCTCCGCGCACAACCGATCCTGCTCGACGAGGTCGCGCTGCGGCACCCGCGGCTGCGGATCGTGATCGCCCACATGGGCCACCCGTGGTTCGAGGAGGCGATCCAGGTCGTGCGCCGCCACCCGCACGTCTACGCGGACGTCTCGGCGCTCGTCTCCCGACGCTGGCTCCTCTACCAGGCGCTGGTCGCCGCGGTGGAGTACGGCGTCGCCCACAAGCTCCTGTTCGGCACCGACTACCCCTTCTTCACCGCCCGCCAGACGATCGACGGGCTGCGCTCGGTGACCGGCGAGGCGTTCGGCGCCGGCATGCCCGTGATCGACCCGCAGATCGTCGAGGACATCGTGGTGCGTCCGTCGCTCGAGCTGCTCGGCGTCGCCTGAGCGACCGCCTCGGGCGGCGGTCTCGAGAAGCCGCGGCTCAGCCGCCGATGGCGACGGCGACCACCCCGGCCTCGGCGAGCGCCGCCTGGGCTGCTGCGAGCCGCGCCACGGGAACGCGGTACGGTGAGCAGCTGACGTAGTCGAGCCCGAGCTCGTGGCAGAAGGCGACCGAGCGCGGCTCGCCGCCGTGCTCGCCGCAGATGCCGAGCTTGATCACGCGCTTCACCCCGCGGGCGCGCTCGACCGCGATCCGCATCAGGTCGCCGACGCCCTCCTGGTCGATCGTCTCGAAGGGATTGCGGTCGAGCACGCCCTCCTCCAGGTAGTGGGTGAGGAATTTGCCCTCCGCGTCGTCGCGTGAGAAGCCGAGCGCCGTCTGCGTGAGGTCGTTCGTCCCGAACGAGCAGAAGTCCGCGACCTCGGCGATCTCGTCGGCACGCACGCACGCCCGTGGCAACTCGATCATCGTCCCGCACAGGTACTCGACGTCGGGCTCCTCCGCCGCCACCTGCTCCGTCAGCTCCCGCAGCCGCCGCAGCTCCTCGCGGAAGCCGACGAGCGGGTGCATGATCTCGACGAGCGGCGGCTCTCCGGTGCGCTCGGCCACCGCGCGCGCCGCCCGCACGATCGCCCGCACCTGCATCTCGTAGATCTCCGGGAACTGCAGCCCCAGGCGACAGCCGCGCGTGCCCAGCATCGGGTTCGCCTCGTGCAGCTGCCGGATCCGCGCTCGCATCGCGTCCGACGTCGCCTCCTCGAGCGGCGGGAGGAACTCGTGCAGCGGCGGATCGAGCAGGCGGATGATCACGGGCAGGCCTCGCATCGCCTCGAAGATCCCCTCGAAGTCCGACTGCTGCATCGGCAGCAGCTCGGCCAGCGGTGCGCGGCGCTCCTCCTCGCTCTCCGCGAGGATCATGCGCTGCACCACCGGCAGGCGGTCGGGCGCCATGAACATGTGCTCGGTGCGGCACAGGCCGATGCCCTCCGCGCCGAACTCGCGCGCCTTCGCAGCGTCCTCCGGTGTGTCCGCGTTGGCGCGGACGCCCAGCCGGCGCAGCCCGTCGGCCCACGTGAGCACGGTCCGGAAGTTCTCGTCGATCGAGGGCGGCACGAGGGGCACGGAGCCGACGATCACGCTGCCGGCACCCCCGTCGATCGTGATCACGTCGCCCTCGGACAGCTCGTGCTCGCCGAGGCGCACGGACTTCGCACCGACGTCGATGT
>JAOUEK010000432.1 GCA_029858755.1 Thermoleophilia bacterium | reverse complement strand
GCCGGAGCGGCGTGCGCGACGTCGGCGGTGGCGAGAGGCTCCACGCGTGCATCATGCGCGAATCGACCCGGGCCGCGGCGGCCGCCGGTGCGGGGGAGAGCCCGCCCGGCGCTGCCAGTGGGCGCGGGCGGGGTGCGTGCGGCACGGGCCCCGGACGGCGGGATGGCGCGGGGCGCATACTTCGGGCTCGGTGACCGAGCGCGAGCCGATCGACTCCCCCGCGACGCTTCCCGGCTGGCACTTCCCCTGGCCTGCGTTCGAGGTGAACTGGGGCCGTGCGGCGCTCCTGGTCGTCGACGTGCAGAACTACGGCTGCAACCCGGAGGCAGGGATCGGGCGGCTGGTCGCGCAGCGCCATCCGGAGATCGCGGCCTACTACCTGCCACGGCTCGAGCAGATCGTGATCCCGAACGTGGAGCGGCTGCTCTCCGCCTTCCGGAGCGCGGGCAGGCAGGTCGTGTTCACGCGGCACGGCCCGCTGCTCGCGGACGGGCGCGACATGATCGTCCGGCGCCGGCGTCGCGACACCGAGTTGCGCGCGGGCTCCGGCGTGCCCGCCCTCTGGAGCCGCGGCACGTTCGAGCACGAGCTGATCGCGGCCCTCCAGCCCGTGGAGGACGACCTCGTCGTCGACAAGAACACCTCGAGCCCCTTCAACTCGACGGGCATCGAGTGGTTGCTGCGCAACATGGGGATCGAGGCGCTCGTCGTCGTGGGCATGGCGACGGACATGTGCGTCGAGACGACCGCCCGTGATGCCGCCGACCGTGGCTTCGACGTGATCGTCGTCGAGGATGCGACGGCGACGTTCTTCGAGCGCCACCACCGTGCGGCACTCTCCGGCTTCGCGCGGGTCTTCGGACAGGTGTGGAGCACCGACGACGTCGTCGCTGCTCTCGAGGCCGGGTGACGGGCCTGCCTGCTCGGTGATCGCCTCCCGCACGCGCTCGACGGAAGGAGGAACGGATGCGCATGGACGGCAAGGCGCTGCTGGTGACGGGCGGTGGTTCCGGAATCGGCGCGGCGGTGGCGCGGCGCTTCACCGAGGAGGGCGGCCGGGCCGCCGTTCTCGACCGCGACGGCGACCGCGCCGCCGCGGTTGCAGGGGAGCTCGCGGACGCTGTCTGGCTGACCGCTGACGTGTCAGACGAGGCGTCGATCGCCGTGGCCGTCGGCGAGGCGACGAGGCGGCTCGGGCGCCTCGACTGCGTCGTCAACGCCGCCGGCCACCACGCCTCCGGCGACCTCGACACGACGTCGCTCGAGGACTGGGACAGGATGCTCGCGGTTCATGCGACCGGGACGTTCCTCGTCTGCCGCGCGGCGCTCTCCAGCCTCCGCGAGGCGGGCGGGGGCTCGATCGTCAACGTCGCCTCGGTGGCCGCGGTCGTGGCACGCGCGCGGAACACCGCCTACGCCGCGGCCAAGGGTGCAGTGGTCGCGCTGTCGCGGCAGCTTGCCCTCGAGCTCGCGCCCGACCGAATACGCGTCAACGCCCTCGCGCCCGGGCGCGTCCTCACCCCGATGTCGATGGAGGGCTACACGGCGATCGGTGCGGGAGACCTGCAGGCGGGCATCAGCCGAGCCGCGGCGGACACGCCACTCGGCCGGGTGGCGAGCCCGGAGGAGCTCGCCGCGAGCGCGTGCTTCCTTCTGTCCGACGACGCGAGCTTCGTCACGGGCGCGCTGCTCGTGGTCGACGGCGGCTTGACCGCCGTCTGAATCCGTCGGCCCGGTCCCGTGTGTCGGCGCGGGCGCCCGCGGTGGTCGAACGCCGAACGGGCGGCGAGGGCCGGGCCGTGGGCGACGCAGAGGGCCGGGACGGATCCACCCCGACGACCGACACGCCACCCGCCGCCCGACGTCCGTGTGGGGCGTCGGGTGCTCAGCCCGCATCGGGCCGGAGCGCGGCGAGGTCACGCAGGTCCTCGTCGTCGAGCTGCCACGAGCCGGCGGCTGCGTTCGCTCGCACCTGCTCCGGCGTCGTCGCGCCCGCGATCACCGACGACACGCCTGGCTGCGACGCGAGCCCCGCGATCGCGAGCTCGAGCAGCGTGCGCCCACGGTCGCGCGCGAAGGCCTCGAGACGCTCGATCGTCGTGAAGGCCTGGTGGGTGAGCGCCTCGGGCCGGTGCTCGAGCCGCGTTCCCGGCGGGGGCGGCTGCCCGCGGCGGTACTTCCCGGTGAGCAGCCCGCTCGCGAGCGGGAAGTAGGGGACGAAGCCGACCCCGAGCTCCCGGCACCGGGGGAGCACGTCGTGCTCGGCCTCGCGCCGGAGCAGGCTGTGCTCGTTCTGCAGCGCGCTCAGCGGCGCGAGCCCGCCCTCGGCGGCTGCGCGAACGGCCACGTCCAGCTGCTCGACGGTGAGGTTGGAGCAGCCGATCGCGAGCGCCTTGCCCTCGCGCACGAGCTCGTCCAGCACACGCAGGGTCTCGGCGAGCGGCGTCGTGCCGTCGGGGCGGTGGTAGTAGAGGAGGTCGACGCGGTCGGTGCGCAGCCGGCGGAGCGACGCCTCGACGGCGCTCCGCGCGTACTGCCGCGTGCCTCGCGCCTCGACGCCGTCGCCCATGTCCATGCCGAACTTCGTGGCCAGCACGACGCGGTCGCGGCGCCCTTCGAGGATCTCGCCGAGCAGCCGCTCGCTGCCGCCGCGCCCACCGTAGATGTCGGCCGTATCGAAGAACGTGACGCCGCAGTCCAGCGCGGCGTCGACGACCGCACGCGTCG
>JAOUEK010000431.1 GCA_029858755.1 Thermoleophilia bacterium | reverse complement strand
GGAGAGCAGTACGCGTGCCGACCCGGGGAGGGCGCGCGTGCCGTTGGAGCGGTAGGCCACGACCCTCGTCGTGCCGCTTTGATCCGTGTAGTTGACGACGAGCAGACGGCTCTTCCGGTAGTCGGGGGCGAACGCGAGCCCCAGCAGGCCCTGCTCGTTCCCCGCTCGCGTGACCTGCGACCGCAGGTCGAGGAACGCCCTGCTGCGGACGCGTCCGCGCTCGACGACCCTGACCAGGCCGTCCTGCTCCACGACGTAGATCCGCCCCGGCTCACCCGGCGCCTGCGCGGCGAAGACGGGGCTGGCGAGCCCCGAGGCGACACGGACGATGCGGAAGGAGCCGGCCGCGGCGGCATCGTCACGGGCAAGCTGCGTGGTGAGCGCGGCGACGACCGCCGCCAGCAGCACCGCGACCGACACGACGAACCGACCGTGACCCCTCACGTCACCCACGGTAGCGAACGGTGGTGCCCACGCGGCGCCGACAGGGGGAGTACCCTGGCGCCGGGATGAAGGTGTTCGTCGTCGGAGCGGGCCAGGTCGGCTCGACGATCGTGGAGGCGCTCCACGGCGACCACGAGATGGTGGTCGTCGACCAGGAAGCGGCACGCCTCACCGCGATCGCCTACCGCTACGACGTGGCCACCTTCGAGGGGAACGGCGCCAGCCGCAAGACCCTCACCGAGGCGGGGATCTCCGGCTCGGACTTGGTGATCGCGTGCACGTCGCGCGACGAGGTGAACCTCGTCGCGGGCGCGTTCGCGCGCATCGAGGCGCCGGGCGCGACGACGGTGATCCGGACGTCGAACACCGAGTACGTCGAGCTCTGGCGGGAAGGCCGTCTCGACCTCGACTTCGTCGTCTGCTCCGAGCTCGAGACGGCGAACGCGATCGCGCGCGTGATCGGCGTCTCCGCCGCGGTGCAGACCGACGTGTTCGCCGACGGCCAGGTGCAGATCGTCGAGTTCGACGTCGAGCCGGGCGGCGGCCAGGGCATCGTCGACTCTCCGCTGCGGGAGGCGCGGATCCCGCACGACTCGAAGGTCGCGAGCATCATCCGGGGCGAGTCGATGACGCTCCCCGGAGGGGACGACGTGATCCACACGGGCGACCGGATCGTCGTCATCGGGTCGCCGGAGGCGGCACGCCACTGGGGCGAGATCCTGGCGCCGTGGGAGACCGAGGTGACGGATGTCGTCGTCTTCGGCGGTGGCAGGGTCGGCATGGCGATCGCCCGCGCGCTCGTCGAGCAGCGCATCGCCGTCCGCCTGATCGAGCCCAATCGCGAGCGAGCCCGAGACGTCGCCGAGGCGCTGCCCGACGTGCGCGTCTACAACGCGACGGGCTTCGATCCCGAGTTCCTCGAGCGCGAGCGCATCGGACGGACACAGGCGGCGATCTTCGCGATGCGCGACGACGCCAAGAACCACTTCGCTGCCGCGCTCGCCCGTGTCCACGGCGTCGAGTTCACGATCGCGATCGTCCACGAGCCGATCGCCCAGAAGGTCTACGAGGCATCGCACGTCGACGTCACCGTCAACCCGCGCCAGGTCACGGCCGAGGAGATCGTGCGCTTCGCGCGCGACCCGCGAACGCACCAGCTGGCGATGATCGAAGGCGACCGCTTCGAGGTGCTCGATCTCACGTGCCGTCCCGACAGCGAGTACGTCGGCAAGGTGTTCCGCGAGATGCCGATTCGCGGGGCGCTGATCGGAGCGGTCGTCCGCAACGGCAAGGCGATCTTCCCGCACGGCGACGACGTCCTGCTCGCCGGCGACCGCGTGATCGTGTTCACGGAGGCGGCGAACGTGCCGACGGTCGAGCGCGCCCTGTGAGGGCGGCCGACGGGTCGGCCGGGGCTCGACGGCGCCCGCTGCTGGAGGTCGACGCGCGGGGCGCGCTCGGGCTCGTCGGCACCCTCGTCAAGTACCTGGCGCTCGCCCCGCTGTTCCCCGCGGTGCTCGCCGTCGCCTACTCCGAGTCGCCCTGGCCCTTCCTCGGCACGACCGCGATCGTGGGCGCGGCCGGCCTCGCCCTGGAGCGGCTCGGGGGCGAGACGCGGACGTCTGTCGGCTCCAGGGAAGGCTACCTCGTGGTCGCGCTCACCTGGCTGCTGGCGGGCGTCGTCGGCGGGCTGCCGTACCTGCTGGCCGGGCAGCAGCACCTCGACCGCCCCGTCGACGCCCTCTTCGAGGGCATGTCCGGCTTCACCACCACGGGCGCGACGCTGCTCGTCGACATCGACACGCTGGGGAACGCGATGGCCATGTGGCGGCAGTTCACGCAGTGGCTGGGCGGCCTCGGGATCATCGTGCTCGCGCTCGCCGTGCTCCCCCGGCTGCGCGTCGGTGGTCGCCAGATCCTCGAGAGCGAGATGCCCGGGCCGGAGGTCGACCAGCTGGGGGAACGCATACGCCAGACGGTGCAGCGGATCTGGCTGCTCTACGTCGGGCTGACCGTGGCCGAGGCGCTCGTGCTCGCGCTGCTCGGCTGGACCGGGGTCGACGACGCGATGACCCCCTTCAAAGCGGTCGCGCACGCCCTCACGACGATCCCCACCGGGGGCTTCTCCACCGAGTCGCGGTCGCTCGAGGCGTTCGCCGCGTCGACGCAGTGGGTGGTCGTCGTCTTCATGGTGCTCGCCGGCCTCAACTTCGCGCTGCTCTGGCGGGCAGCGGTCGGACGCCGGCTCCGGGTACTCGCCCGTGACGAGGAGATCCGCCTCTAC
>JAOUEK010000430.1 GCA_029858755.1 Thermoleophilia bacterium | reverse complement strand
CGGAGCCCAGCGCCGCCACAGGTGTCACCGTAGTTGTCCGATCGGACGACAGCGGCCGCGAGCGGAAGATGGCACGGCTCGGGTGGCGGGTCACCGGCGGCCCGCCTGATCGAGCCGGAGAGCCCATAGCCGAGGAAGAGGTCCGCGGACAGACGCTCGCCGCCGGGTCGGAAGAAGCCGTGCTCGCCCAGCCAGCCCTCGATCCGCGCGAACGCATCCCCTGAGTCCCAGAGCTCGAGCGCGGCGTTTGCCCCGCCAACGTCCACCCGCCCGGGCGCGGGCGTCCTGCGCGTCGCGTCGATCACGCCGCGGTGCCCTGGCGCGCCGCGCGGTAGCGGCGGATCAGCGCGTTCGTCGACGCGTCGTGGTCGAACGCCGGCTCGGCCTCCGCGAGCAGCTCCGGCGCGATTCGCTGCGCCAGCTCCTTGCCCAGCTCGACGCCCCACTGGTCGAACGAGTTCACATCCCAGATCGCGCCCTGGACGACGACGGCGTGCTCGTAGAGCGCGACGAGGGTGCCGAGCGAGTAGGGCGTGAGGCGCTCGAGCACGAGCGTCGACGTCGGTCGGTTGCCGGGGAATGCCCGGTGCGGGACGAGCGCCTCCGGAACGCCCGCCGCACGCACCTCCTCCGGGGTGCGGCCGAACGCGAGCGCCTCCCCCTGAGCGATCAGGTTGGCGACGAGGAGGTCGTGCTGTCGCCCGATCGGGTTCAAGGGCTGCAGGAAGGCGATCAGGTCGCAGGGGACGACCACCGTCCCCTGATGCAGGAGCTGGAAGAAGCTGTGCTGGCCGTTCGTGCCCTGCTCCCCCCAGAGCACGGGGCTCGTGTCCGCGTCCACCGGCGCTCCCGTGAGCGTCACCGACTTCCCGTTCGACTCCATCGCGAGCTGCTGCAGGTACGCGGGGAAGAGGCGGAGGTAGTGGTCGTACGGCAGCACCGCGGCGCTCCGCGCGCCGAGCAGCCCGTTCCAGGCGGCGATCAGGCCCATCAGCACCGGGAGATTCCGCGCCGGGGGCGCGGTGCGCGTGTGGGCGTCGACGGCGTGGAGCCCGGCGAGCAGCTCGTGGAAGCGCTCGGGGCCGACGGCGAGCATGGTCGAGAGCCCGATCGCGGAGGAGAGCGAGTAGCGGCCGCCCACCCAGTCCCAGAAGCCGAACGTGTGAGACGGGTCGATCCCGAACGCCGTCACCGCCTCGAGGTTGGTGGACACGGCGACGACGTGCCGGGCGACGACGTCGTCACCCCCGAGTGCGGCCACCAGCCAACCGCGGGCGGCATGGGCGTTCGCCATCGTCTCCTCCGTCCTGAACGTCTTCGAGCAGACGACGAACAGCGTCTCCGCCGGGTCGAGGTCCCGGATCGATTCCGTCAGGTCGGTCGGGTCGACGTTCGAGACGAAGCGCACGGCCGGCCCGTCCACGTATGCCCGGAGAGCCTCGTGGGCCATCGCGGGCCCGAGGTGGGAGCCGCCGATGCCGATGTTGACGACGGTGCGGATCTGGCGGCCGGTGGCGCCGACCCATGCACCGGAGCGGACGGCCTCGCAGAACGCCGCCATGCGGTCGAGCACCTCGTGGACGTCTGTCACGACGTCCTGGCCGTCCACCACGAGCGTCGTCCCCCGCGGCAGGCGGAGAGCGGAGTGCAGCGCAGGCCGGTCCTCCGTGACGTTGACGTGCGCCCCGGCGAACATCGCCTCCAGCCGCTCGTCCACGCCGCGCTCGGACGCCAGCTCGAGCAGCAGCCGGATCGTCTCGCCGGTGACGCGCTGCTTCGAGTAGTCGAGGAAGATCCCCGCGGCTTCGGCGGTCAGCCGCTCGCCTCGCTCCGGGTCACGCGCGAAGAGCTCGCGCAGGTGGAGCCCCGCGGCCTCGTCGCGGTGCCGCTCCAGCGCGCGCCATGCCGGGCTCTCGCGCAGCGGCGGCCGATCCGTCGTCACCCCGGCATCTTGGCGGCTCGCGCCGCCCGCTGCCGACGCGACCGGTGTGCCCGCTAGGTTCCGTGCCGTGGACGTGGAGCGCGAGAAACGGCTCGCGGCCGAGGCGGCGGCGCTGCTCGTCGAGGACGGGATGGCGGTGGGCCTCGGCACCGGCTCGACGGTCTCGGCCTTCCTGCCGCTGCTGGCGGAGCGCGGGCTGCGGCTGCGATGCGTCGCCACCTCGCTGCGCACCGAGGAGGAGGCGCGGGCGCACGGGCTGCCCGTCGAGCCGTTCATGGGGGTCACCGCGCTCGACCGGCTCGATCTCGCCGTCGACGGCGCCGACCAGGTCGCCCGGGACGGCTGGGTGGTCAAGGGTGGCGGCGCCGCCCATACGCGCGAGAAGCTCGTGGCCGCCGCAGCCGACCGCTTCGTGGTGATCGTCTCCTCCGACAAGCTCGTCGAGCGCCTCCGCCCACCCGTCCCGCTCGAGCTCCTCGCGTACGGCCTCGCGAGCACGCTCCGCCGCCTCGACGCCGTGTCGCTCCGCGACGCACCGCCGAGCCCCGACGGCAACGTGATCGCCGACTATCACGGCGACGTCGCCGATCCGGCGGCGCTCTCGGCCGCGCTGTCCGCCATGCCGGGTGTCGTCGAGCACGGCCTCTTCCCGCCGTGGTCGACCAGCGAGATCCTCGTTGCCCACGGGGAGGACGTCGAGCGGATCGTCCCGGGCGAGTAACCTCGACGCGGAGCCCTCGAAGGAGAGGAGACGGATGGCAACCGACACGCCGCTGCAGCTGGGCATGGTCG
>JAOUEK010000020.1 GCA_029858755.1 Thermoleophilia bacterium | reverse complement strand
GAGAGCTCGCCTCTGCGAGCTCTCGAGCTGCGGGCCAGCAATGCGCGCGAGGGCGGCGCCCCGCGCGAGCCGCCGCCCGACGTGCCGCGCCGCACCAGGCGTCTCCCGCGGCGGCGAAGCCGACGCCTTCAGGGACTCTCGCGATCGAGAGCTCGCTCCTGCGAGCTCTCGATCTGCGGACCGGCAATGCGCGCGAGGGCGTCGCCGAGGACGGCGATCTCGTCGGGCGTGCCCGCAGTGATGCGGAGTGCGCCGGCGGCGCCGAAGGGCGCCATCGGCCGCACGATCACGCCCTCGCGCAGGAGCGCGTCGGCGAGCGACGCCGCGTCACCGACCTCGACGAAGACGAAGTTCGCGACCGCGGGGCCGGCCGGGGCGAAGCCGGCGGCGGCGAGGACGGTGTGAAGAGACGCCATGGCCTCGCGATTGACGGCACGGCGGCGCGCCAGCTCGGCCGCGTCGTCGAGGCTGGCGAGCGCGGCCTCCTGGGCGGGGGTGCCGACGTCGAAGGGGCGGCGCACCTTGCCGATGGCGGTGATGACCTCCGCGGGGCCGATCCCGTAGCCGACCCGGAGCCCGGCGAGGCCGAAGATCTTGGAGAACGTGCGCAGCACGAGCACCCGCCGGCCGCGCTTCGCGTACTCGGCGATCGCGTCCGGGTAGTCGGGGTCGTCGACGTACTCGAAGTACGCCTGGTCGAGCACGGTCAGCACGTGCTCGGGCACGCGGTCGAAGTACGCGTCGAGCTCTGCCCGCGTGGTCATCGTGCCCGTCGGGTTGTTCGGCGTGGCGACGAAGACGAGCTTCGTGCGGGGCGTGATCGCGTCGAGCAGCGCGTCCAGGTCGAAGCGGTCGTCGCGGAGAGGGACGCGGACGGGCACCGCGCCGAGCTTGAGGGGATCGAGCACGTAGGTGACGAAGGAGGGCCACCCGGTGACGACCTCGTCGCCGGAGTCGAGCGACGCCTGGCACACGCACCCGATCACTGCGTCCGCGCCGGCGCAGACGGCGACCTCTTCGAGGCCGACGTCGTGCTGCTCGGCGAGCGCGGCGCGCAGTCGGAAGCAGCCTCCGTCCGGGTAGCGGTTGAGCTCGGACGCGGCACGCGCGATCGCCGCCAGCGCGGCCGGGAAGGGGCCGAAGGGGCCCTCGTTGGAGGCGAGCTTGACCACGCGCTCGAGCCCGAGCTCGCGCTGCACCTCCTCCACCGGCTTCCCCGGCTCGTAGGGCACGAGGCCGTCCAGCGCGCCCCGCAGCAGCCCGGCCGGAGCTCCGGGCTCGATTCCGCTCACGCGCCGACCGGGGCCGGCTCGTCCATCTCCACCGCGGGGGGCGCCGGGTCTGGCTCCGGCTCCTCGTACGACCAGTCGCCGCCGTCGTCGGCGCCGCGCCGATGCAGCAGCCACCAGGCGAGGCCGAGGGCGAGCAGCCCGACGATCGTGAGGCCGACGGCGATCGCCAGCAGACGACGCGCGAGCAGCACGCGCGGGCCGAGCAGCTCGAGCGCGGCCACGCCCGCGGGCGCCAGCATGTTGTCGGAGCGCCGCAGCCGGCGCCGGATGACCCACCACGCGATCGTGGCGGTGACCATGTTGTTGGGCAGTCGGGGCATGACTCCAGGTTAGCGCCGCTTCGGCGGCAGGTGAATCGCCCGGCCCAGCGCGACGAGTCCGGCCTCCTTGAGCGCCTCGGAGAACGTCGGGTGCGGGGCGATGCCGTCGGCCACCGTCTGCACGGTCGACTCGGCGTCCAGGGCGACCACGCCGCTCTCGATCAGGTCGGTCGCATGCGGGCCGACGATGACGACCCCGAGGAGCTCGCCGTACGTCGTCTCGTGGATCGACTTCACCCATCCGGCGGTCTCGCCCGACATCACGGCTCGCGCGTTGGCGACCCACGGGAACTGCCCGACGGCGACGGCGTCCCCGTGCGCGTCGCGCGCCTGTCGCTCGGTGAGGCCGACCCCCGCTATCTCCGGGTCGGTGTAGATCGGCCGCGGCACGGCGGGGGCGCCGAGGCGGTTGTCGTGACCCATCGCGTTCTCGGCGGCGATCTCACCCTCACGGAACGCGGTGTGGGCGAGCTGCCAGCGCCCCGCGACGTCGCCGACTGCGTACACGTGCGGGACCGAGGTCCTCATGTGGTCGTCGGTGGCGATGCCGGAGCGCGGGTCCGCGTCGAGCCCGAGCGCCTCCAGCCCCAGGTCCTGCACCAGAGGCGCTCGGCCGACGGAGACGAGCATCAGGTCGCACTCGACGCTCTCCCCCTCGCCGAAGCTCACGACGAGGTGCGTGCCGTGGTCCGCGACCGACGTGCACTGCTTGCCCAGGTGGAGCTCGATCCCGCGACGCTTGAACTGCTTCGCGAGCTCCTTGGCCGCGTCCTCGTCCTCCTGCGGGATCAGCGTGTCGAGCATCTCCACGATCGTCACCTGCGACCCGAAGCGGTCGAAGATGGACGCGAACTCGCAGCCGATGATCCCGCCGCCGAGGACGACGAGCCGGGCCGGCACTTCCGTCTGCGCCAGCAGCCCGGTCGAGTCGACGCAGCGTGGCGTGTCGAGCCCGGGGATCGGCGGCCGCATCGGGTACGAGCCGGTGGCGACGACCGCGGAGCGGAAGGTGACGTCCTCGCTCCCCTCCACCGCGAGCGTGGTCGGCCCGGTGAAGCGGCCGTGACCGTGCGCCCACGTCACCCCGAACGCCTTGAACAGCGAGGCGACGCCGCCCGTCATCTGCTTGACGACGCCGTCCTTCCACGCGGCGGCGGCGGGAAAGTCGAGCGTCGGCTCGGAGCTGACGACCCCGAGCTTCGCGTTGAGCTCACGCGCCGCGTGAAGGGCGTGGGCGCTCTGCACCCAGGCCTTCGTGGGGATGCAGCCGACGCGCAGGCACGTGCCTCCGAGCGCCGGCTCGCGCTCCACGCAGACGACGCTCGCCCCCAGCTGCGCGGCGCGGATCGCCGCCGTGTACCCGCCCGGGCCGCCTCCGAGGACGACGACGTCACAGTCCATTCGCTCTCACCCCTTCGCTTGGCTTCCGCGCGGCGATGCTACCGGCCCCGACCCGACGCACGCCCTCGTCAGGCGAGCGCGACGCGCATCGTCAGCGAGCTGCCCTGCTCGGAGACGGGCTCGAAGCCGTGACGCCGGTAGACGGAGATCGCGCCCTCGTTGCGCCGGTCGACACAGAGCGAGAGCCCAGGGTGGCCCTCGGCGCGGGCGCGGTCGACGAGCGCAGTGAGCAGCGCGCCGCCGATGCCGCGGCCGCGCCTGCTCGGCACGACGGCGATCGCCAGCTCGGGCGTCGCCTCGTCGACGAACCCGAAGCCGGGCCGCTCCCGGGTGAACAGCCGGTACCAGCCCGCGCCGACGGGGAACCCGTCCTCGATCGCGATCACCGCGGTGTCCCCCGGCCTCCCCCACGCCTTCACGTACAGCTGCACCGGCCCGGGGCCTGCGCCCGGGAGGCGCTCCTTCCAGTCGTAGGCGTGATGGAGCATGTCGCGCAGGAAGCGGACGTCCTGGACGCCTCCCCTGCGCAGCACGACGCTCACGGCCGGCTACAGCGCGAGCGCCGGGTGCTCGACGAGGGAGACGAGCGTCTGCAGGAACTCGGCGCCGTCGGCGCCGTCGATCGCCCGGTGATCACAGGTGAGCACGAAGCGCGAGATCGGCGCCACGGCGATCTCGCCGTCCACGGCGACGACCTCGTCGACGACGGCGCCCACGGCGAGGATCGCCACCTGCGGCGGGTTGAGCACGGCGGTGAACTGCTCGACCCCGTACATGCCGAGGTTCGAGAGCGTGAACGTGCCGTCCTCCAGGTCGGGCAGCTTCAGCTTGCCGTCCCGCGCGCGGGCGACGAGGTCGGCACGCATGCGTGCGATCTCCTGGATCGTCAGCCGCTCCGCCCCGCGAATCACGGGCACCACCAGGCCGGTCGGGGCCGCCACCGCGATCCCGACGTTCGCGGAGGCGTAGCGGTGGATGCGGTCGTCGGAGAACGTGGCGTTGACGGCCGGGTGGCGGGACAGGGAGACGGCGAGGAGCCGCACGAGCACGTCGTTGATCGTCGGCTTGGCGTCGCCGTCGTGCATCGCCTCCACGAGCCGCTCGCGCAGCGCGAGCGCCTCGGTCATGTCCGCGGAGACGGCGAGCTGGAAGACGGGTGCCGACCACGCCTCCGTGAGCCGGCGCGCGATCGTCTTCCGGACCGTCGTGAGCTCGACCACCTCCGCCTCGCGGGCCGGTGCGAGCGGGGGCGCGGCAGGCGCCGGCCCGCCGGCGGCGGCCCGCTCCACGTCCTCGGCCACGATCCGTCCGTCCGGCCCCGTGCCCACGACCCGCGCCAGGTCGACCCCCCGCTCGCGCGCGATGCGGCGGGCAAGCGGCGAGGCACGCAGGTGCCCGTCGCTCGCGGGTGCCCCGGCCTCGTGCGGGCGCTCGGCGGGCGCTGTGGCCCGAGCCGGCTCGCCCGTCGCAGTCGCGGCAACGGGCTCCGTCGGCGCGGCCTCCCCGGGCTCCCCCGGCGCAGCGACGGCCCCGCCCTCGTCGGCCGTCTCGGCTGCCACGCGAGCTGCAGGGGCCTGCTTTCCCGCCGACCCGTCCTCTCCCGCGGCGCCGATCACGGCGATCGTCGCGCCCACGTCGACCTCGCCCTCGGCGACCACGATCTGCAGGAGGACGCCCTCGACCTCCGACTCGACCTCTTGCGTGACCTTGTCCGTGTCGAGCTCGTACAGCGGGTCGTGCTTGCGCACCTGGTCGCCCTCGCTCTTCAGCCAGCGGACGATCGTCCCGGACTCCATGCCCTGCCCCAGCCGCGGGAGCTTGACCTCGGTGGCCATCGGCTAGAGCGTGTCGGCCCGGCGGCCGGCGGTCGGTCGCCGGGGAGCGGCGGCAGTGTCCCGGCGCGGCTCTCCTGCGACCTGCCTCATACGCGGCATTATGCTGACGCCGTCGTGAAGCTCGCCGATCAATGGGCGGCCGTCGAGGCCGGGCTCGCCGCCGATTGGGCGGATGTCCGCCTCACGTTGACGACCGAGCAGCCGGGCGACCTGGCCCGGGCCGCGCAGGCGCTGGCCCCGATGAGCCCGGGACGGACGGGAGACCGGCTCGTCGTCACCGTGCGGCGCGCCGGCGGCGCGTCGGGGCCGGAGGGCGCGCGGCGCCTCTTCTCGCTCCTCGACCGCGAACGGATCTGGGCCACCATCGAGCCCGGGACAGCGTCGACCGCCGCGGCGCCAATCCCGACCGCAGCGCCGTCGTCGCTCGCCGCGCAATGGGACGCGCTGCTCGCCACCCTGCCGAACGACTGGAGCGACCTCCTCTGCGAGATCGACATCGGCTCGACCGAGCTCCTTCCCCGGGCGGCGCTCGACTGTGCCCCGCTGAACCCGACGCGCGACCACGACATCGTCGGGTTCGTGTTCCGCTGCGCCCGCGTGGCCGGCTACGGCGTCTCCCCGGCGATGGCCCGCAGGTGCTTCGAGCGACTCGACGCCGACGCCATCCCCGGCAGCGTCGGGCTGCGCCGCGTGCTCTCGGAGACGGGGCACGTGGCGACGCAGGGCCCGGTGTGGCTCGTCGGCGGGCGCGCGCTCTAGGCGCAGGCGGCGCCTCGCCCTACAGCGCCCGGAGCTCTGCGCCGTGGCGGTCGGCGAGGGCGGCGACGACCCGCTCGCGGAGCGCGTTCGCCTCGTCGTCGCCGATCGTCCGCTCCGGCGACCGGAAGACGAGGTGCACGGCGACCGACTTTCGCCCCGCACCGACCTGGTCGCCGTGGTACACGTCGAACACCCGCGCCTCGCGCAGCACGGTGCCGCAGGCCCCAAGCGCCGTGGCCACGAGCGCGCCGGCCTCGACATCGTCGTCGACGACGACGGCGATGTCCTGTCGGTTGGCCGGGTAGGTGATCACGTCCTCGTAGAGGATCCGCTCCGGCACCGGCGCGACGAGGGTGTCGACATCCAGCTCGAACACCCCCCACGAGCCCTCGAGCAGCATCGGGTGCAGCTCCCCGAGCCACCCCGACGGGACTGCCGCCGCCTTGCCGGGATGCAGGAACGACCGGACGGCGCGGTGCGGCTCGAGCGGGACGTGGAACGCGTCGTGCACGGCCTCGACCGCCGCCCGGGCCGCCTCGTACCCGCCCTCGGCGATGCCGCCGACCCGCCAGCGCTCGTCCGGGAGCTGCACGCCGGACGGGAAGTAGACCCGGGCGAGCTCGAACAGCGCGACCTGCTCGTTGGCGGCGTCCACGTTCACGCGCGCGGCGTCGACGAGCCCGTGCAGCAGGGTCGTCCGCAATACCGCGTGGTCGCCGCTCATGGGGTCGGGCAGCCGAATCGCCTCGCCGTGCGGGTCGGTGGGCGTCAGGCTCCACGTGTACGCCTCCGAGAAGCCGGCGCCGACCAGCACGTCCTCGATCAGCCGGCGTGAGCGCTGCGCGGCCGTGAGGTGGCCGGCGACGGCCCGACGCAGCGGCATCGTGTGCGGGAGCCGGTCGAGGACGAGCCGGGCCACCTCTTCCACGAGATCGATCTCGCGGGTGACGTCGCGCGCCCGCCAGGTGGGGACGGTCACCTCCCACCCCGGGTCGACGTCGAAGCCGAGCCGCTCGAGCGTCACGCGCTGCTCGTCGGCGTCGACGTCGAGGCCGACCACGCGGCTCGTGCGCTCGGGCCGCAGCGTGATCACGGGACGCTCCGGCAGCCGCGCCTGGACATCCGTGGCACCGACCGGCTCGGCGCCCGCGAGGTCGACGAGCAGCCTGCTCGCGAGCACGGCGGCGGGCTCCGCGAGATGCGGGTCGACCCCCTTCTCCCAGCGGTTCGAGCCGTCGGTGCGGAGCGCGAGTCGCTCGGAGGTGCGGAGGATCCCGATCGGCTCGAAGTTGGCCGCCTCCAGCAGCACCTCGGTCGTCTCCTCGGAGACCTCCGACTCGAGCCCGCCCATGATCGCGGCCAGCGCCACCGAGCGCTCGCCGTCGGTGATCATCAGGTCGCTCGGGAGCAGCGTGCGCATGGTGCCGTCGAGGGTGCGGAGGGTCTCGCCCGCGTGGGCCCGGCGCACGACGATGCGCCCGCCGGCCAGCAGGCGCCGGTCGAAGGCGTGCAGCGGGCTGCCCCAGGTGTGCATCACGTAGTTCGTGATGTCGACGACGTTGGAGATCGAGCGCATGCCGGCGAGGTGGAGCCGGCTCCGGAGCCACTGGGGTGACGGGCCGACGGCGACGTCCCGGAACACGCGCCCGATGTAGCGCGGGCAGCCGACCGGGTCGTCGACGACGACGTCGACGATCTCCGGGCGCCGGATCGGCGGGTCCTCGGGGTCGGGCGGGTGCAGCTCGTCGCCGGCGAGCGCGGCCACCTCGCGGGCGAGCCCGACCATCGACAGCAGGTCGACGCGGTTCATCGTCGGCGTCACGTCGAGCACCTGCTCGTGGAGGGGGAGCACGTCGGCCAGCGGCGTGCCGGGCTCGATCCCGTCGGGCAGCAGCATGATCCCGGCGTGGTCGGCGCCGAGGCCGACCTCGTCCTCGGCGAGGATCATCCCGCGCGAGACCTGGCCGCGGAGCTCCCGCTCCTCCAGCGGCCCGGGGAGCACCGGCAGCCGGGCGCCAGGCAGGCCGACGGCGACGGTCGCACCCACCCCGAAGTTCCAGGCGCCGCAGACGATCTGCTGCGGATCCGGGTTTCCCACGTCCACCTGGCAGAGCTGCAGCTTGTCGGCGTTCGGGTGCTTGTCGGCCGCCAGCACCCGCCCGACCACGAAGCGGCCGAGGTTGTCGCCGACGTCGGCAACCCCGGCCTCGATCACGCGGTCGACCTCGAGCGCGCTGACCGAGAGGCGGCGGGCGATCTCGTGCGCCGATGCCGAGGTCGTCACGTACTCGCGCAGCCACGAGAAGGGCGCCCGCATCAGAACTGCCTCGTGAACCGGAGGTCGTTGCGCCACAGCTCCCGGAGGTCGGGGAACTCGTGACGGAGCATCGCGATTCGCTCGAGCCCCCACCCGAAGGCGAAGCCCGAGTACCGCTCCGGGTCGTAGCCGACGAACTCGAAGAGCGCCGGGTCGACCATCCCGGCGCCGCCCACCTCGATCCACCCCGAGTGGCGGCAGACCGGACAGCCGTCGCCGTCGCAGACGTGGCAGGAGACGTACGCCTCGATCGACGGCTCCGTGAACGGGAAGTAGTGCGTGCGGAACTCGGTGCGCCGCTCGCCGCCGAAGAGCGAGCGGAACAGGAAGTCGAGCGTCCCCGTGAGATCGGCGAGCGTGATCCCTTCGTCGACCGCCAGCCCCTCCACCTGGTGGAAGATCGGCGAGTGGGTCGCGTCGGGCGTGTCGCGCCGGTAGACGCGCCCGAGCGAGACGACGTAGATCGGCGGCTGCTCGGCCTCCATCGCGCGGATCTGCGAAGGCGAGGTCTCGGTGCGCAGCACCCGCTCGTCGTCGAGGAACAGCGAGTGCAGAGGCGACCGCGCCGGATGGCCGGGCGGGAAGTTGAGCGCGTCGAAGTTGTACCGCGTCGTCTCCACCTCACGGCCGTCGACCACCCGGTAGCCGAGCCCGAGGAAGGTGTCCTCGACCTCCCGCCGGATCTGGGTGATCAGGTGCAGATGGCCTCGCCGGTACGTCCCGACGGGGAGGGTCACGTCCACCCGTTCCTCCGTCAGGCGCCGGTCGAGCTCGGCCCGCGCGAGCTCCGCCGCGCGGGCCTCGACGGCTTCCTCCAGCGCCAGCCGCGCGGCGTTGAGCGCCATGCCCGTCTCGCGGTCCCGCACTTCGCGGAGCGCGAGCTTGAGCGCGCTCTTGCGCCCCAGGTACTCGACGCGCACCGCGTCGATCTCCTCCACCGACGATGCCGCGGCGACAGCCGCGAGGGCGTCCGCCTGCAGGGCCTGCACGTCCATGGTGCGCGAGCGTACCGAGAACCGTGGCGTGAGGACATCGGTGTCCGACTTCGAGTCGGGCACCGCTGCGCGCACCATCTTCCGACCGCCGTGCCCGATGTCGGTCGGACACCCGCGTGCTGGTTGAATCGTGTCGTGAACGCCTCCGAGCAGTCCGCTTCCGACAGAGGCTCGCACTCGACCCCGGCGCTGTACGACGCGATCGCCGGCATCTACGACCCGTGGTCGGCGTCGGTGACCGAGGACATCGGGTACTACGTCGAGACGTCGCTCGACTCTGCGGGCCCGGTGGTCGAGCTGGCGTGCGGCACCGGGCGCATTGCGGTACCGATCGCCAAGGCGGGTCGACGCGTGATCGGCGTCGACCAGTCGGCGGCGATGCTCGACATGGCGCGTGCCTACGCCGAGCGAGAGGGCGTCGGGGCACGTCTCGACCTGCGCCTCGGCGACGTGTGCGCGCCGCCGGTGCCGGAGCGCGTGCCGCTGGTCATCTGCCCCTTCCGCTCGCTGCTGCACCTCGAGGGCGACGCGGCGAAGCTGCGCGCTCTATGCGCAGCCGCTGCGCTGCTCGAGCCCGGGGGGCGCTTCGTGTTCGACGTGTTCGCGCCCTCCCGGGAGGACATCGAGGAGACCGACGGTCGCTGGCTGGAGCGGGAGCCCGGCATCTGGGAGCGCGCCGACTGGGACGAGGCCGCACACACGCTCGTGCTCTCCGTCCGCTCGGGCGACGCGGACGTCTCGTTCGCGCTCCACTGGCTCGACCACCGGTCGTGGGAGCGGCTGATCCTCGAGGCGGGGCTCGTCGTGGAGTCGCTCCACGGCTGGTTCGACCGGCGGCCGTTCAGCGGCGGCGAGGACATGATCTGGGTGTGCCGCCGACCCTGACCGGGCGTCGGCCGATGCAGTAGAGTCGATCCCGTGCTCTGGGTGATCGTGATCCTCCTCGCCGTCGTCGCGCTCGTCGTGGTGACGGTGATCGGCCTCTACAACCGGTTCGTGCGGCTGCGCAACCGCGTCGACAACGCGTGGGCGCAGATCGAGGTGCAGCTCAAGCGCCGCTGGGACCTGATCCCCAACCTCGTGGAGACGGTGAAGGGGTACGCCGCCCACGAGCGTGGCACCTTCGAGGCGGTGACCAACGCACGCGCGGCGGCGCAGCAGGCGCGCACGCCTGCGGAGTCCGCCCAGGCGGAGGGGATCCTGGGCCAGGCGCTCGGCCGGCTGTTCGCCGTCGCCGAGGCCTACCCGGAGCTGCAGGCGGACGAGAACTTCCGTCAACTGCAGAGCGAGCTCTCGGAGACCGAGAACCGGATCGCCGTCTCCCGCCAGGTCTACAACGACAGCGTGCTCACCTACAACAACGGGATCCAGACCTTCCCCGGCGTCGTCCTCGCCGGGCCCTTCGGGTTCACGGCCCGCGACTTCTTCGAGACGGAAGACGCGCAGCGGGAGCCGCCTCAGGTCAGCTTCACGCCCGGGGCACCCGCGAGCTGAGTCGCATGCGCCTGCGTCGCACGACGGCGCTCGTCGCACTCGCCGCCGCGCTGACTGCGCTCGCGCTCCCCGGCACGGCCGTCGCGAAGTCCTACGACCTCCCGGACGCGAACGTCCAGGTGCGGGTCGCCGACGACGGGTCGCTCCAGGTCTCGGAGCGCATCACCTTCGCCTTCTCCGGCCCATTCAGCGGCGCGTACCGGGACGTCCCACTGCGCAACGGAGAGGCGATCGGCGACCTGCGCGTGCTCGAGGACGGGCGGCAGTACAGCCCGGGAGGCTGCGTCGAGCTCGGATGCGACGACGCCCCGGGCACGTTCGGGGTGACGCGTGTCGGTGACCGTGCCAGGGTCGTGTGGCACTACCGGGCCGCCGACGAGGCGCGGACGTTCGAGATCCGCTACCGGATGACCGGGGTCGCCGTTGCGTACGACGACGTCGTCGACGTCAACCTCAAGGTCTGGGGAGACGAGTGGCCCGTCGGGCTCGCGCAGCTCGTGGCGGTGACCGCGGGGCCCGGGAACGTGGTGCGCTCGTGGGGCCACCCGGTGTGGGTGCGCGGCGACGTCTCGCTCCGTGCCAACGCCTCACTGCTGCGCGCCCTCTCCGTGTCCGCGGGGCAGTGGGTGGAACAGCGCACGCTGTTCCCGCGCAGCGCGTTCACGTCGACGGCCGGCATGAAGGTGGTCAACGGTGACGGGCTGAACAGGATCGTGGACGAGGAGTCCGCCGACGCCGCGGCCTACGACCGCGACAAGGAGCGGATCGACGACGCGATCGCCCACCCCGGC
>JAOUEK010000429.1 GCA_029858755.1 Thermoleophilia bacterium | reverse complement strand
TCCGCCTGGAGCCGCCGACCGGCGAGGTCGCAGTGGCGGCTGTCGACCTGCGCGCGCCAGGCGGCGAGGGCCTCCGACGGCGTAGGGGCCGCGCCCGAAGAGGCCACCAGCCCGCGCAGCGCGTCGAGGAGATGGCGCTCGAGGGGATCGAGGTCGTCCGTCATCGTCGTCCCGCGACGCTACCCGCTCGGCGCCCGCGCGGGCCGGGGGGATCGCGCGATCCCCACGCCGCAGGCGAACCAGGACGACTTCCTGCGCGAGTCGTCCGGTGCCGGCTTCGACGTCGACATCGTGCCGCCGCTGCGCTACCCGGAGGTGCCGCCGGACGTCGAGCCCGTGCCCGAGAGCCGGTAGAGCCGCCAGCGTGCATCGGCGTAGACGAGCGGCAGGCGCGGCTCGAGGTCGAAGCGGGCGCCGTCGACCACGAGCCACGTGGCGCCGCAGGCACGGGGGATCGCGAGGTCGCCGGTGCGCGCGAAGACGCGGAACTCCGCCACCCGCTCGCGCGGCCGGTTCTGCTCGGTGTCCGCGACGTGACCCGGCGCCGACACGCAGAGAGAGACCGGTGCCGCCGCGGCGATCCGGTAGCTCGCCTCCGGGTCCCCGTACACGACCGCCCCCGTGGGCACCTCGGCGCGCAGTGCGGCGACCAGGCCTGCTGACAGCGGGCTCGGCCGCCGGGCCGGGTCGGGCGACCACGAGAAGAGCCCGGCGACGAAGACGGGGAGCAGCAGCAGCGCGGTGGCGGTGCCGGCGCTCCGCTCGCGGGTGCTGCGCTGGAGGAAGCCGTAGGCGAGCGCCGCGATCCCGCCGCCGACCGCGACCCAGGTCGCCCAGGCCGGCCCCCCGGAGGTGAGCCGGTACTCGAAGTCGCCCTCGTAGACGAGCTGGAGCACGATGCCCCCGACGAGCGCCGCCGGGGCGACGAGCGGCCCGAGCAGGGCGGCGAGCACGCCCATCCCGCCCGCGAGGGCGAAGGGGAAGGGGAAGAAGCCGACGAGCCGCCGTCCCTGCGAGATCGAGACGACGTCGGTCATGGCGGTGAAGAGCACCGGGACGAGGGTGAGCGCCGCCACCGCGAGCGCCCCGCCCACGACGTAGGCCGACCAGCGCCGCCTGGCCGCGAGCGCTGCGAGCGGCACCAGCAGCAGCGCCGCCACGGCGGCGGCGCCGGTGCGCCCGAAGAGGTCGGGGACGACGCTGAAGCTGTCCACCGAGCGGACGTCGAGCTGGCCCTCGTAGAGCCGGAAGGCGCGCAGCCGCTCGTCCTCGTCGGGTGAGACCGCCGCCGTGTCGCGGACGATCGGCAGCAGCCAGACGAAGAAGGCGAACGCGGGGAGCGCGAGCGCCCCGAGCGCCAGGGCGCCCGAGCGGAGGTCGCGCCGCGTCCACGCGACACGGACGAGCAGGAAGCCGGCGAAGGGGACGCAGACGAACGGCGCGTAGCTCGGGTGGGTCACGGCCAGCGCCAGCGACGCGACGGCGGTGGTGACGACGAGAGCGGGCGTGGGACGGCGCACCAGGGCGAACGCGAGCGCGAGCGCGGCAGGCACCAGGAGCTGGCGCGACGTCGTCGCGGGCAGCGCGAGCGCCGTGTACGCGCCGCCGTGGCCGGGCGCGAAGGCGATCAGGGCCACGGCCGTAGCGGCAGCCCCGGCGGCGGCGCCCGCACGCCGGAAGAGCGCCCATCCCGCCTCGAGCCAGGCGAGCACCGCGAGCGGGGCGAGCACCGACGGCAGGTGCAAGACGACGTCCGTGGGGTCGATGCCGCCGATCTTCGCCACGAGCGCGAGCACGCCGTGCCACAGCGGGAACGCGTAGCCGGGATGCAGGCTCCCGTCCGGGAACTCGTTGAGCGCGTCCAGCGAGAGGTCGTCGAGGGCGAGCAGCTTGCGGGCGCGCCCCAGGTGGAAGAACCCGTCGCCGCCGATCTCGCCCGCCACCTGCCACAGCAGGATCCCGAGAAGCACGCCGAGCGCCGCTGCGACCGCCGCGTGCGGCGGCCACGGCTCCCGTCCGCGGCGCCGGAGGACGAAGGGCACGGCAGCGGCTCCGACCGCGAGCAGCAGCACGAGCGTGAGCGTCAACGACCCGGAGACGGCGAACGTCACCGCCAGCGCGGCGAACAGCGCGCCGAGCGACCAGGAGAGCGTCGCCGCGACCCCGGAGACGCCGATCGCCCGCGCGATGGCCCATCCGGGCGCGAGCACGACCGCCGTCGCCGCCGCCAGGCGGACGTACAGGAGCACGCCGCTCACGGGCGCTCGAGCAGGGTCGACACGTCGCCCGAGCCGAGCCAGCGGGCGACTTCGCGATAGCCCGCGCCACGCTCGCCGCGGAACACGGCGCCGCGCAGCAGCAGCGCCGAGCGCAGCAGCCGCCGCGCCCGCTCGGCGGCGCCCGGACCGTGGTGCTTGGCGAGGAAGCGGAGGTGACCGCGCACGTTCTCGCGGAACAGGCGGCCCCCGTGGGAGGCGCCGCCCACGTGCACGCACGACGCTGCCGGCGTGAACACCACCTCCCAGCCGCGGGCGCGTGCCCGGTAGCACCAGTCGGTCTCCTCGCTGAAGAGGAAGAACGACTCGTCGAACGGCCCGACGTCGGCGAACGCCTCGCGCCGCACGAGCATGGCGGCGCCCATCGTCCACTCCACCTCTCGCTCGGCGTCGTGAGCGAAGCCGCCGGCGTAGAAGGCGTTCAGGGCGGGCGAGCGCGGTGCCAGCTTGCGCAGGAACAGGTACTCGGTGGCGAGCCGCCAG
>JAOUEK010000428.1 GCA_029858755.1 Thermoleophilia bacterium | reverse complement strand
CAAGCGGCGCGTCCCGCTCGTCTTCCTGCAGAACGTCACGGGCTTCATGGTCGGGAAGGAGTACGAGGAGGGCGGCATCGCCCGCGACGGGGCGAAGCTGGTGACCGCGGTCGCCTGCGCCGAGGTGCCGAAGTTCACGGTGGTCACGGGAGGCTCGTTCGGGGCAGGGAACTACGCGATGTGCGGGCGGGCGTACGGGCCGCGCCAGCTGTGGATGTGGCCGAACGCCCGTATCTCCGTGATGGGGGGCGAGCAAGCGGCCACGGTGCTGACGATGGTCGGCGACGCGGACGCGGACGAGATCCGCGCTACCTACGAGCGCGAGGGGTCACCGTACTTCTCGACCGCGCGGCTGTGGGACGACGGCGTGATCGACCCGCTCGACACCCGGCGCGTGCTGGCGCTCGGGCTCGCCGCCGCCGCCAGCGCGCCGGTTCCGGAGACCACGTTCGGCGTCTTCCGGATGTGATCGTCCGCATCGTCCTGTGGGGCCTCGCGGACGCGAAGGCGAGCTACGAGGAGCTGGAGCAGAAGCTCCCGCCGCTGCCCGCGCCGAGCGTCTGGCTGTGGAACGAGGTCAACGAGCGCTTCGGCGCGCTCGTGCACGACGTCGACGAGGCGGTGGACGCGCTCGCGGAGGCGCGCGCGCTGATCGGCAAGGAGCCGGAGCTGTACGAGGAGTTCGACGCGCTGTAGCGACCGCGGCGGCAGGCTCGACCGGGAACAGCGGGGTCTGGCTTCAGCCAGACCCCAACGCCAAGCGACCGCGGGCCGACCGCGCGCCGGGGTGAGGCTTCAGCCTCACCCCGCCGTGCGCGCGCTATGGCCGGCGTCCGTCGAGCCAGGCATCGAGCTCGCGCTCCTCGTCCGCGATGAGCCCGCGCAACGGGGCGCGTACGTCCTCGCGCACGGGAATGCCGCGGCGGCGCAGCACGTGCTTCAGCGCCGCGTGCCGGGGAAAGCGCTCGATCCCGGCGCGCAGCTCTGCGAGGCCTGCAGCCCCGTCTGCGGTCGGCGCCCGCACGACCGCGGCGACGTCCTCCGGGAACGCCGAGGCGAGCGCCGACACGGCGCCGATCGCGCCCGCCTCGATGCCGCGGTGGATCAGCGCCTCCGGCCCGACGAAGATCCTCAGCCCGTCGATCACGTAGCGCTCGAACGCCTCCCAAGGGGTGTCGGACACCTTCAGCCCGGCGAAGTTGTCCGCGTCGTCGCGCAGGCGAAGGAGCATCTCGAGGTCGAACGAATAGCCCGCGGTCGCCGCGAACTCGTAGGCGTAGAAGGGGACGGGAGCGCACGCGCGCGCCGCCGCGAGCAGGTGCCGCCGCTGGGCCTCGGGGTCGAGCTTGAAGTACGGCGGCCCGATCGCGGCCACGGCGTCGACTCCGGCCACGGCGGCGTGCGCGGCGAGCGCGACCGTGTCCGCCGTCGTCTGCGCGCCGCAGTGGGCGGCGACGAGCAGCCGCCCGGCTGACGCCTCGAGGAACAACTCGGTCACCCGGCGGCGCTCCGCGACGGACAGGAGGATGCCCTCGCCGTTCGTCCCGAGCGTGAGCACGCCGTCCAGCCCGGCTCCGTGGAGGAAGTCGACGTAGGGGCCGAACGCCTCCTCGGCGAGCGCCTCGCCGCCGTCCCGCAGCGGCGTCACGGTGGCCGCGATCGTCCCCCGGAGCATGGAGCGACTCTATGCTCCGCGGCGATGGGCGCGCTGCGGATCGAACGCGAGCACGACGTCGTCCGCGTCTCGCTGGCGCGGCCGGAGACGCGCAACGCCTTCGATGCCGCGCTGATCGCCGAGCTGGCAGAGGCGTTCGTCGACGTCGGCACGGCCCGCGCCGTGATCCTCGCCGGCGACGGCCCGAGCTTCTGCGCCGGCGCCGACATCGAGTGGATGCGCTCCTCGGTCGAGCTCTCCTACGACGAGAACGTCGCCGACGCCAACGCGCTGCGGCGGATGCTGGAGGCGATCGACGGCTGCCCCGCCCCGGTGGTGGCGATGGTGCAGGGGCACGCGCTCGGCGGGGGCGTCGGGCTCGTGGCCTGCGCCGACATCGCGATCGCGCACCCACGAACGGTGTTCGCGTTCTCCGAGGTGAAGCTCGGGATCGTTCCGGCAGTGATCTCGCCCTTCGCGCTACGGAAGATCGGCGAGAGCGCAGCGCGCCGCTACTTCGTCACGGGCGAGCGCTTCGACGCCGCCACCGCGCTGCGCATCGGCCTCGTGCACGAGGTCACCGACGACCTCGAGGCCGCCCTCGACCGCCTGCTCGGCGAGCTGCGCAGCGCCGGGCCGCGCGCCGTCCGCCACGCGAAGAAGCTCGTGCTGGAGCGGCCCGACGCCGCCGACACCGCCCGCCGCATCGCCGAGCGCCGCACGAGCGAGGAGGGCCAGGAGGGGCTCCACGCCTTCCTCGAGCGACGCCGTCCCAACTGGGCCCCCGGCGGAAAGGCCTCCTGAATGGCGGCCTGCCCGGCCTGCGGCAAGGAGAACCCCGACGGCTTCCGCTTCTGCGGCTTCTGCACGGCAGCGCTCGACGAGGTGCTCGCCGCCGTAGGGCTCGAGGAGCGCAAGGTCGTCTCGGTGCTGTTCTGCGACCTCGTCGGGTTCACGGCCGCCTCGGAGGCCGCCGATCCCGAGGACGTCCGTGCTCGCCTACGCCCGTACCACGATCTGCTGCGCGAGCGGATCGAGGCCTTCGGCGGCACCGTGGAGAAGTTCGTCGGCGACGCGGTGATGGCCGTCTTCGGAGCGCCGATGGC
>JAOUEK010000426.1 GCA_029858755.1 Thermoleophilia bacterium | reverse complement strand
GAGAACCCGGCCGTCGGCGCCACCGAGACGTGGGAGCTCTACAACGCGTCCGCGGACGCCCACCCGATCCATATCCACGAGGTGGCGTTCGAGGTCGTCGACCGGCAGGACATCGTCGTGGACGAGGATGACGAGACGGTCGAGATCGCGCCCCGCTCCGAGCCCGTCCCGCCCGAGCCGTGGGAGACCGGCTACAAGGACACTGTGATCGCCTACCCGGGACAGGTGACCCGCGTCCGGGCGCAGTTCAACACGCCCGGGCAGTACGTCTGGCACTGCCACATCGTCGAGCACGAGGACAACGAGATGATGCGGCCGTACCGCATCGGCCAGGAGCAGCCGGGTCAGCCGTCCTAGGGGAGTCGCGAGACAGACGACGGCGACCGGCTGACGGCGGTTGGCGGCAAGCGCCCGCGTTCGCATGCGTCGGGAGGCCGGCGCCGGGCGCCCGCGGAGATGCAAGCGGGCGGGCGCCCGGCGAATCTCGACCCGGCCTCTACGACGCCGCCGGAGGTCGGTACCAGGCGTACGTGTTGCCGGGGACGCCCAGTTCGTCCGGCGCCGTCGTGGTCGCCACCCAGCCTGCGGGCGGCGCGTCGCACGTTATTCCCTTGCCGTCGACGTACCACGCGTACTCCCAGCCGTCGTACTGGGGATCGGCGCTCGGCTGACCGCGCACGAGGTTCAGGAACTCGCCCTTCAGGCAGTACCCGACCCTCTCCTCCTGCGCGAAGGCAGTGCCCGTGCCCACCAGGCCGATCACCACCGCCCCGACGAGGACGGCGAGCCTGGACAGGCGGCTTGCTACGAAGGATCGTCGCATAGGCTCCTCTCCTTTCGTGGTCGCTTGGCCTCGTTCGACCGTAGCGCCCTCGGGGCGCGAGACCCGGATCAGCGGCACAGGTTTTACGCGATTCTTACGACCGCGGTGACCGTCACCGCATCGATCTGGCGGCTCGCGTGGGCGAATCCCGACGTGTCCTGCGTCGCTCAGGCGGCCTCGTAGACGATGTCGACCCGGCGGCCCTCGTCGGCAGAGGCGACGATCGCGTCGCACACCTCGGCGGCGCGGTACCCGTCCTCGAACGTCGCTCCGTGCGGCCCAACCGGGTCGTCGTCGCGGATCGCCGTGAGCAGGTGGTGGATCTCGTGGACGAAGCTGTGCTCCCAGCCGATCATGTGCCCGTGGGGCCACCAGTGCTCCCAGTAGGGGTGCTCGGCCTCCGAGACGAGCACGGTGCGGAACCCCTGCGCGAGCGCGCCCGGCGACGTGCCCGCGAGGTGCACCTGCAGCTCGTTCAACCGCTCGAGGTCGAACGCGATCGAGCCCTGCGAGCCGTTGATCTCCCAGGCGAAGCCGTTCTTGCGGCCGGGTGCGAAGCGGGTCGCCTCGATCGTGCCGATGGCGCCACCCTCGAACGACACCGCCGCCTCGAACGCGTCGTCCACCTCACGGCCCGGCTGGAACGTCGCAGTCAGCGCGGACACGGTGGCGATCTCGCCGACGAGGTAGCGGGCGAGGTCGATCACGTGGGCGCCGAGGTCGCCGAGCGCCCCCGACCCGGCGGCGGCCTTGTCGAAGCGCCACACCTCGGCGTCGGTCGGCCCCCACTCCTGCAGGTAGCGGCCGCGGAAGTGGCGGATCTCTCCGAGCTCCCCCGCCTCGATCAGGTCGCGGGCGAGGCGGACGGCCGGGACGAAGCGGTAGTTGAAGGCGCACATGTGTTTCACGCCTGCCTCCGCGGCGGCCCGCCAGATCTCGAGCGACTCGGCCGCGGTGCGCCCGAGCGGCTTCTCGCAGAACACGTGCTTGCCCGCCCGTGCCGCGGCGATCGTGGGCTCGGCGTGGAGGTCGTTGGGGCCGCCGTTGTCGACCAGCTGCACGTCCGGGTCTGCGACGAGGTCGCGCCAGTCGGTCACGGAGCGCTCGAACCCGTAGCGCCGCGCCGCCTCGGACACGGCCGCCTCGTTGCGCCCCGCGATCGAGACGAGCCGCGGCTTGAGCGGCGGCGGCCAGGTCATGTACGCGAGCTTGCGGTAGGCGTTCGCATGGGCCTTGCCCATGAAGGCGTAGCCGAGCATGCCGACGCCGATCTCCGGGACGTCCCCCGTCGTCTCGACCGCGCTCTTCGTCCCGATTCCCACTGCCTCGGCCATCGTCATCCCTCCTGTTGCATGGCGGCGTCGAAGGCGACCGTGGACGGCGCGAAGTCGGTGCGGCGCACGAAGGACAGCGCGTCCTGGGCGCCCCACTCACGGTCCATCCCGGAGTCCTCCCACTCGATCGAGAGCGGGCCCGTGTAGCCGATCCGGTTGAGCGCCCGGAAGAACGTCTCGAAGTCCACGTCGCCGTGGCCGGGCGAGACGAAGTCCCAGCCGCGCTGCGGCTCGCCGAAGTTGAGGTGCCCGCCGAGGATCGAGCTGCGGCCGTCCAGGAAGCGGCGGGAGTCCTTCACGTGGACGTGGTAGACGCGGTCGGCGAACTCGATCGCGAACGCCGCCGGGTCGAGGAACTGGTGGGCGAAGTGGCTCGGGTCGAGGTTGATCCCGAACCCCTCGCGGTGGTCGAGCGCGGCGAGCGCCTTCGCCGTGGTGACGAAGTCGTAGGCGATCTCGGTGGGGTGCACCTCGAGCGCGAAGCGCACCCCCTCCGCGTCGAAGACGTCGACGATCGGCCCCCAGCGCTCCGCGAACTCCTGGTAGCCGCGCTCGATCGCGTCGAAGTCGTTCGGGGGGAACGAGTAGAGGAGGTGCCAGATCG
>JAOUEK010000427.1 GCA_029858755.1 Thermoleophilia bacterium | reverse complement strand
CGAACGAGTGCCACATGCCGAGCTGGTCGGCGTCGAGGACGAGCTTCTCGTAGCCCATCGCGAGCCCGCCTTCGAGCCAGCCGGCGGCATGGAGGACGAAGTTGACGCCGGCGAGCATCGTCGGCTGCATCGTGTTCGCCGACTCGTACGCGGCCTGCGCGTCGGGAACCTTCGCGGCCGTGAGAGCGCCCCCGGAGCGGAAGGGGACGCCGAGCCGGCGGGCGAGGGAGGCCATCGCATAGAGCACGAGCGCGGGCTCGGGGGTGCCGAAGGTCGGCGCTCCCGACTGCATCGACATCGAGGAGGCGAACGAGCCGAGCACCACGGGAGCTCCCGGGCGGACGAGCTGCACGTACGCCATCCCGGCGAGCGACTCGGCGAGCGTCTGCGCGCACGTGGCGGCCACGGTCGCCGGGCTCATCGCGCCCGCGAGGATGAACGGCGTCATCATCACCGCCTGGTTCGCCTCGGCGTAGGCGCGGGCGGCTCCGAGCATCGTCGCGTCCCACACGAGCGGCGAGTTGGCGTTGATCAGGCTGAAGACGACGGTCTCGCGCTCGACGACGTCGGCCCCGAACGCGATGCGCAGCATCTCCACGGTGTCGCGGGCGCGCTGCGGGTGCGTGACGGAGCCCATCAGCGGCTTGTCCGACCAGCGCAGGTGCGCGTAGACCATGTCGTAGTGACGCTTGTTGACCGGCAGGTCGACGGGCTCGCAGACGGTGCCGCCCGAGTGGTGGATCCACGGTGACGCGTAGGCGAGCTTCACGAAGTTGCGGAAATCCTCGATCGTCCCGTAGCGGCGGCCGCCGTCGAGGTCGAACACGAACGGCGATCCGTAGGCGGGGGCGAAGATCGTGCCCGGGCCCCCGAAGGTCACGCTGCGGGCCGGGTTCCGCGCCCGCTGGGTGAAGGTCGCCGGGGCGGTGGCCTGGACGAGCTGTCGAGCGAGCCCGCGTGGGAAGCGGACGCGCTCCCCGTCGACGTCGGCTCCTGCGCCGCGCAGCAGGTCGAGCGCGTCCGGCGCCTCGCGGAACTCGACGCCCACCCGCTCGAGGATCGTGTCCGCGTTCTCCTCGAGCAGCGACAGGCCCTCCTCCGAGAGCACCTCGAAGGGCGCCATCGTGCGCGTGAGGAAGGGCACGCCCTCGACGTGGGCGGCGAGCCGCGCTGCCTGTCGCGCCGCCCGGCCCCCGCCCCTCCGTCCCGCTCTCGCCCCGCTCATGCCTTCCTCCCCTCGCGGGCCCGCCGGCGCGGTCGCGCGCCGCCGCCTCCGGTCGCAGGCGCGGGCCGCCGTGGCGGGAGCGCGACGACGGCACCGAGTCGGTCGTACGGATCGGTGTCGTGAGGGATCGCCATCGCGTGCACGAAGTGCTCCTGGAAGCGCTGCTCGACCGCAGTCTCCACCTTCTCGACGGTGCGCACGACCCGTTCGATCTCTGCGCGGGCGCGACGGTCGAGGAGCGCGATCCGCGCTCCGGTGCCCGCGGCGTTCCCGGCCGCGGTCACACCCGACGGGTCGCAGTCGGGGACGAGCCCGAGGACGAGCACGTGCACCGGGTCGAGCTGGCTGCCGAACGCGCCTGCGAGGCGGATCCGGTCGACCCGCTCGACCGGGTAGCGATCCATGAGCAGGCGGCAGCCGGCGTGGAGCGCCGCCTTGGCGAGCTGGATCTGGCGCACGTCGTTCTGGGTCACGTGAAGCTCGGGCTTACCGTCCCAGAGGACGTACGAGAAGGTGCGCCCGTCGGCGACGATGCGCGGGCTGCGAGCGGCGAGGGCGCCGTCGATCGTGCCGTCGGTGGTGACGACTCCTGCGAGCAGGAGCTCGGCGACCACCTCGACGATCCCCGAGCCGCAGACGCCGGTCACCCGAGTGCCCGCGAACCCCGGCTCGTTCGACCAGGCGTCGGCACCGATCACCCGGACGCGCGGCTCGAGCGTCTCCGGGTCGATGCGAACGCGCTCGATCGCGCCGGGCGCTGCACGCTGCCCGCAGCTGATCTGCGCGCCCTCGAACGCGGGGCCGGTAGGACTGGACGCGGCGAGCACGCGCTCACGGTTGCCCAGCACGATCTCGGCGTTGGTGCCGACGTCGACGATCAGGTTGACCTCGTCCTGCAGGTGGGGGCCCTCGCTGAGGATCACGCCGGCGGTGTCGGCGCCGACGTGCCCGGCGATGCACGGGAGCACGTACGCCCGGGCGCCCGGATGCACGGGGAGCCCGAGCTCGGTCGCCGGCAGCCGGACGGCCTCGTCGACCGCGAGCGCGAACGGCGCGCCGCCGAGCTCGGTCGGGTCGAGCCCGAGCAGGAGGTGGTGCATGATCGGGTTGCCGACCGCGGTCACCTCGAGCACGTCGGCGCGGTCGACGCCCGCGGCGGTGGCGAGCTCGGCGGTGAGCTTGGCCAGGCAGCCGCGCACTGCGCGCGTCAGCTCCTTCTCGGAGCCGGGGTGCAGCATCACGTAGGAGACGCGGCTCATCAGGTCTTCGCCGAAGCGGATCTGGGGGTTCATGGCGCCCACGGACGCGAGCACGTCCCCGGTGTGCAGGTCGCAGAGGTGGCCGGCGACGGTCGTCGAGCCGACGTCGAAGGCGATGCCGTAGGCGGCGTCGTGGAAACCAGACCAGACCGCGGTGATCGTGTCTCCGTCGTGCACTGCGACCGTGACCCGCCACGCGCCGGCCGGGTCGGCCTCCGCGCGCCCGACCTCGCTGCTCGGGCCGCCGCAGCCTTGTGACTGATCGTCACGTGGCAGT
>JAOUEK010000425.1 GCA_029858755.1 Thermoleophilia bacterium | reverse complement strand
CCCAGGGACGCCTACGGAGATTGCCGACGAGGCCGCAGCCCGTGGGTGCGGTCAAGCCGAAGTCGCGATACGTGCCCGGGCCGACGACGTCGACCGCCACGCCGCGCTCGCGCACGTGCTCCACGAGATCGCGGACGAAGAGACCTGCGAAATCGGCATCGTGACGAGGGTACGAGGTCGTGAAGACCGCGATCCTCGGGCCCCGGGCGCGGCTCCGCCCCGGCTTCCGGGCCGGCGCCGCGGGGACGACCTCGATCGGCACAGGGGCCACGAGACCGTTGTCGGCAGGCTGGGAGCCCCGCTTGAGCACGGCCCCCCCTCGCAGGGGGCGACAGGATCCGGTGGGGCGAGTACTCTCAGGGACGGGAGTGAATCGACGTTGAGCGGGAGGGTTCCAGTGAGGCAGCCGGCATACGAGAGCCTCGAGACACTGCGTGAAGAGGCCAAGACCGAGGTCTCGAAAGTCGTCGTGGGGCAGCAGCGCGCGGTGGAGCTACTACTCGTCGCCGCGCTCGCCCGCGGCCACGTCCTTGTCGAGGGGCCGCCCGGCAGCGCCAAGACGCTGCTCGGGCGCGCGATGGCTCATGCCCTCGGCGCCAACTTCCGTCGCATCCAGTTCACGCCGGACACCACGCCCGACGAGATCACGGGCGTCTACGTGATGAAGGGCGGCGAGCCGCACTTCGTCCCCGGCTCCGTGTTCACCAACGTGCTACTCGCGGACGAGATCAACCGGACACCCCCGCGCACGCAGGCGGCGCTCCTGGAGGCGATGCAGGAGCGCACCGTCACCGTGGAGGGCCATACGCACCGGCTGCCAGACCCGTTCCTCGTGATCGCCACGCAGAACCCGTACGAGCACGAGGGCATCTTCCCTCTGCCCGAGTCGCAGCTCGACCGGTTCCTGTTCAAGATCTCGCTCGAGTACTGCGACGCCGAGCACGAGGTGGAGATGCTCCGCCTCCCCCACACCGGCGTCACCCCGGACATGCTCGGCGAGATCCGCCCGCTGCTCGGCATCGTCGGCCTCGACAAGGCACGCCAGGAGCTCGACTCCACGAACGTCTCCGACAGCGTCGCCCGGTACGTGGTCACGCTCGCACGCCGTACCCGCGAGCTCGACGGCGTGATCCTCGGTGCCAGCTCGCGGGCCGCGATCCACCTGATGAGCGCCGCCAAGGCGAACGCCAGGCTCGACGGCCGCGACACCGTCACGATCGAGGACGTGCGGGAGATGGCGCCGCACGTGCTCCGACACCGCCTGATCTGCGAGGGGACGACCGCCGAGGAGGCCCTCAAGCTGGCGCTGTCGACGATGCCTGCACCCGTCTGACCTGCAGGGGAAGGAACCAGGCGCCTGGCTGAAGCCAGACGCCACGCGCGCCACCCAGGCTCGGGACCGGGCGTCTGGCTGAGGCCAGACGCCCGGTGTTCGTATTCAGGCCAGTGCCCGCTCGATCGCGCGGCCGGCGAGCACGCGGGCGAGGTGGGCGCGGTACTCCGAGGAGCCCGCATGGTCGCTCGGCGGCGACGTGCCCTCCGCGACCACCGCGGCCGCGTCGGCGACCGACGCCCCGCTGGTGAGGGCGTCTTCGGCCGCACCGGCGCGCAGCGGCGTGCCTCCCATGCTCACCAGGGCGATCGACGCAGAGTCGACGCCACCGTTCGCGCGGTGGAGGACGACCGCGACGCCGACGGTGGCCCAGTCCTGGGCGCGCCGATGCGCCTTCAGGTACGACCAGCCGGTCGTCTCCGCCAGCTTCGGCACCCGCACCTCGACGAGCATCTCCGCCGGCTGCAGCGCGGTCGCGAACGGCCCCGTGAAGAACGACGTGGCGGGGATCACTCGCTGACCCCCGGCGCCCTCCGCGACGAGCTCCGCGCCGAGCGCCAGCATCACCGCGGGCAGGTCGGAGGCAGGATCGCCGTGCGCGAGCGAGCCGCCGATCGTGCCACGATGTCGCACCTGCGGGTCGCCGATCCTGCTCGCAGCGTCGGCGACGATCCCGCAGTGCTCCCGCAGCATGTCGTCCGCGCCCACGTCCGCGTGCCGCGTGAGCGCCCCGATCGCAAGGTGCGGGCCGTCGTCGCGGACGTACGACAGGTCGGCCAGCCGCCCGACGTCCACCAGCAGCGACGGGCGCGCGAGCCGGAGGCGCATTGCGGGCAGCAGCGAGTGGCCGCCCGCCAGCAGGCGAGCGTCGGCATCCGCCGCGAGCAGCCCGACAGCGTGCTCCACGCTCTCCGCGACCTCGTAGTCGAACCGTGCCGGGATCATCGCCTCGCCTCCTCGATCGCGCGCCACACCCGCTCGGGCGTGGCCGGCATCTCCACGTGGGTGACGCCGAGGTGCGAGACGGCGTCGACGACGGCGTTCATCACCGCGCCGGACGCCGCGATCGTCCCGGTCTCCCCCACCCCCTTCACGCCCAGCGGGTTCGTCGGGCTCGGGCTCTCCGTCCGGTCGAGCTCGAACGAGGGCACCTCCGCCGCCGACGGCACGAGGTACGTGACCATGTTCGCGTTCAGCAGGTTGCCGTCCGCGTCGTAGCGGCCCTCCTCGTACAGCGCCGTCGCGATGCCCTGCGTGATTCCCCCGTGCACCTGCCCGTCGACGATCAGCGGGTTGATCACCGCTCCCACGTCGTCGATCGCCACGTAGCGGATGAGCCGCGCGTCGCCGGTCTCCGTGTCCACCTCGACGACGGCGGCGTGCGCCCCTGCCGGCCAGCTGAAGTTCGGCGGGTCGTACACCGCGGTCG
>JAOUEK010000423.1 GCA_029858755.1 Thermoleophilia bacterium | reverse complement strand
GGGCGAGCTCGCCCTGGAGAGCGAGATCGAGAGCGACACCGCGCCCGTGCACGAGCTCGCGGCATCGCTGGTGCGCCTCGGGGACGAGCTGCGGTGGATGCGCGACCCGACGCGCGGCGGCCTCGCGACCGCGCTCAACGAGCTCGTGGCCGCGAGCGGCCTCACGGTGCGCATCGACGAGGCAGCGCTCCCGGTGCGACCCGCGGTCGCCGCGGCCTGCGAGATCCTGGGCATCGACCCGCTCTACGTCGCGAACGAGGGCAAGCTGATCGCCGTCGTCGCGCCCGGGGCCGAGGAGCGCGCGCTCGCCGCGCTGCGCACGCACGCGACCGGCTCGGAGTCGGTGGCGATCGGCACCGTCGAGGCGGTCGGCGCGGACGACGAGCCCTTCGTGCTCCTGGACACGGCGCTGGGCGGGGCCCGCATCGTCGACCTGATGGTCGGCGACCCGCTGCCGCGCATCTGCTGAGATGGGGGCGCGCGATCCGGCCGAGGGCCTCCCCCACGCCGAGTTCGGGTTCCCCGGGCCGCTCCGCGACAGGCTGGTCGCGGCCATCCTCAGCGGCGCGAAGACGTCCACCACGGGGCTGCTCGAGGAGCTCCGGCGCGAGGGCGAGGCGCCGCCCGAGGTCGGCGACCGGGCGCTCGTGGTCGACTCGGACGGCGTGGGTGTGGCCGTGATCGAGGTCACGGCGGTGGACGTGCGCAGGATGGCTGACGTCGACCTGGCGTTCGCGATCGACGAGGGCGAGGGCTTCGAGACCGTCGAGGACTGGCGCGCTGCGCACGTTCGCTTCTTCACCTCGGCGGAGATGGTGGCAGCGCTCGGCGACCCGCCCGTGTCGATCGACGACGACACCCTCGTCGTCTGCGAGCGCTTTCGGCTGGTGTCGCGCCCGGAGCCCGGGTCGGTCGGGCTCCCGTAGCGCGGGTCCGCCGGACCCGCGTCGCGTGGCGCCCACCCGGCGCGAATTCGGCACGAATTCGACACGGACCGGTGCTGATCGGCGGCGTACCCTCGCCTCATGGCCGCCGTCAGCACACCCTGGGGGGAGGCGCGGAGGGTCGAGGAGCTGTCGATCGCGCAGCGCGCGGGCGAGCGGCGCTTCGCCTCGCTGGTGCAGCTGCTCGAGACGGAGCGGGGCGAGCGGCTCGTGCGCTTCGCCTACACGACCGGCGGCGTCGCGCGCCGCGGCCCGGTCACGCTCCGCACGCGCGACATCGAGCGCCTCCACGCGGCGCTGGAGCGCACCCCCGAGCTCCGCGCCACCCTGCTCGCCGGCGACCGCGAGCGATGAGCCCCGCGTACACCGGGTGGGCGCCGGTCAGACGGAGACCGCGAGCCGCTCGCGCACCGCCGCCACGAGCCCTTCGAGGATCGGCACCCCGCCGGTCGGCCCGAGCAGCGGATCGACCGCGTGCTCCGGGTGCGGCATCAGGCCCATCACGTTGCCGCTCTCGCTTACCAGGGCCGCGACGCGTCCGAGCGAGCCGTTGACGTCCTCCGTGTAGCGCAACACGACCTGCCCTCGCTCCTCGACCGCGGCGTAGAGCTGCTCGTCGGCGAACCAGTTCCCCTCTCCGTGCTTCACGGGGATCTCGAGCCGGTCGCCGACCTCGAGTCCGGCGGTGAACGGCGTGTCGGCGCGCTCGACGACGACGTCGACGTCGCAGCAGACGAACTCGAGCTGGCGGTTCATGCGCAGCACGCCGGGGAGCAGGCCGGCCTCGCAGAGGATCTGGAAGCCGTTGCAGATGCCGAGCACGGGCCCGCCGTCGGCGGCGAACTCGCGCACGGCGCGCATCACCGGCGCGACACGGGCGATCGCTCCGCAGCGGAGGTAGTCGCCGTACGAGAAGCCGCCGGGGAGGACGACGCCTCCGACCCGCTCGGGCAGTCGGGGGTCGGCATGCCACACGCGCACCGGCTCGGCACCGAGCGACTCGAGCGCGAGCGCCGCGTCGCCGTCGTCGTTCGACCCCGGGAAGGTGACCACCGCGATGCGCGGCCGCGTGCTCACGCCTGCGAGCCGCCGGCATCGGGGATCTCGATCTCGACGCTCTCGATCAGGGGGTTCGCCAGCAGCTCCGCACACATCCGCTGCACCTGCTCGCGGGCCTCGACCGGATCGGCAGTGTCGAGCTCGAGGTCGACCACGCGACCGACGCGCGCTCCCACGACCGGGAAGCCGAGCCTGCGCAGCGAGCCTTCCACCGCCTCGCCCTGTGGGTCGAGGATGCCGACCTTGGGCCGGACGAGCACGGTCACCTTCACAGGATGCTCCCGGGGTCGGCCACGTAGTCGTCGAAGCGCACGCGGGTGAGCCGCTCGAACGCCTCCACGTAGCGGGCCCGGGTGCCGGCGACCACGTCGTCCGGCAGGGCGGGGCCCGGCTCGGTCTTGTCCCAGCCGGAGCGCTCGCACCAGTCGCGCACGAACTGCTTGTCGAACGACGGCTGCGGCGCTCCGGGCGCATACCCGTCGACCGGCCAGAAGCGCGACGAGTCCGGGGTGAGCGCCTCGTCTCCGAGCGTGATCACGCCGTCGGCGTCGAGGCCGAGCTCGAACTTCGTGTCCGCGACGAGGATGCCGTTCCGCTCGGCGTGTGCCGATGCGAACGCGTAGAGCGCGAGCGCGGCCTCCCGCGCAGCCTCGTACGCGTCCACGCCGCAGAGCTCGGCCGCGGCCGCCTCGGTGATGTTGAGGTCGTGGCCCGACGTGGCCTTGGTGGCCGGGGTCACGATCGGGTGCGGTAGCCGCTCG
>JAOUEK010000424.1 GCA_029858755.1 Thermoleophilia bacterium | reverse complement strand
CTGTGCGAACGGCGTGCCGCAGTTCGCACAGAACCTCGTACCCTCCGGCCTCTCGTTGCCGCAGTTCGTGCAGGTCAGCATCTTGCCGCTACTCATGGTTCAGTCCCTTCATCTGCGAGATTTCGACAGCTTCGCCCGGCTCGACGCCTAGCCAGTCCGTGTCCCCGTCCACGGTACGTCGTTCGACGTGCACCGACGGTTGGGCGTGCCGGCGAAGACGATGTCCACGCGGTACGCCCCGGACGCGGTCGCCCGCCCCTGCGAGTCCCGCCCCTGGAAGCGCCCCGTAGCGGAGGAGATGATCGTCGCGTTGGCCCCGCCGACCACGCCGCTCTGAGAGGTCTTGGCGGTGAACGAGCGGTCCGGCTTGATCGTCGCCGTGAGAATCTTGAGGGGTGTGCCGTAGCTGCCGCCGCCCCCGCAGTTGACACTGAAGAACCCCTGAGTGATCGAGAAGTTCTGCACGCTCCGGGCGCCAGCCGGGACAAAGAGCAAAACGCCGCCGTTGCCCTGGTAGGTACCGGGCTCGACAGAGGTCGTCGGAGAGGGCTGAGTCTTCGGCCCGACGAACTGCGCCGCGACGGCGGCCAGGGCTGACACCCTCACGCTGCACGCGCCGGCACCGGTGCAGTTGCCGCCCCAGCGGAGAAACCGAGACCTATTGTTCGCCTTCGGGGTGAGAAGCACCCTCGTGCCCGCCGCGAACGTCGCTGCGCACTTCCCGGGACAGGAGATTCCCGCGGGCTTGCTCGTCACGCGGCCGCTGCCCACGACGACGACCGCCAACGTCGGCTTCGTCTCGGCCGTTTCGCCCGTCGCGACCGTGCCGCCGCCCGATGCGCCGGTCACTGCAACCGCCGCAACCGCCGCCACGCTCATAGAGAGCCAAAGCCTCATCCGTGCACCTCTTCCCGCTTGAGAGTCATGGCGCGACTCGACTAACGCCGTCGCGATTGATCAAGAAACCCTTCCCGGACTGGATCACGGCGCATCTGACCCCGATCTCCAGGGACAGGCAGCGAAACGCCCGACAGTGATCTGCCTGTCGTACGCAAGCCGATGGATGGGGCCTTCACCACGGTCGCTGAGGTTGCAGTCGTTGCCGACGTTCGGCGTCCGGTCGCGGCACATGCCACTAGCGGGGAACCTCGACGACGAGCTTGGGACGAAACAGGCCCGCCCAGAAGGTCCCCGCCGAAGCGAGGGATGCGTTCTGTTGAATTCGAAGCCGCCCGACGTCGAATCCGCCCGACGTAGCGACGGCAGAGGGGAACCTGCAGTCGAGCTTCCCGGGCGACGGGCGTGATCCGCTCCAGGTAACTGCCGCCGAGCAGATCGGCGCACCGTCGTAGAACACGGCCCAAGTCACGCTCGACCCGCGCTGCGAGGCCGATGAGAATTCGTCGATTGCCGCTCGCCCGGTGATCCGAACGAGCTTCGAACCGGCCGGTAGCCTCAGTCCCGAGAAGCGGTACACGCCGCTCGCGCGGCTCGGATCTCCCTCCGCGTCGTCCCCGCACTGAATGAACCCGCTCCGGTACACGGCGCCGGACACACGCAGCGACGCTCCGCTGTATGGCCCGAAGCACCGGCCCTCGCCCAGAGGATCGTCTGGCCTAATGCCCACCAGCAGCGGGACGAGGTCAACAACACGGCGCGTAGCAGTCAAGAGCGGCGGCTTCGCCGAGGGCACGAGCTCAAGGAGGCGAGCGTGGTCGGAGCTGCTCAGCGACATGCCCGACATGGCCGGCTCAGCGGCCGCGAGCATCGAGTAGGCAATCTGCACCTGCTCGGCGCGCGCAATCGCTGCCTTTGCCTGGACTTTGGTGAAAAACCGTGGACGACGAGGGAAGCGCGAGATCGCGTCGATGTACGCGAGGTGGGCGACCATGGCGCTGTCCGACAGGGACACGGTGTTAGCTTCGGTGCTATCCACCGGAGCGAAGCGGCCGAGGAAGTCCTGTGCGTCCGCCACGCTCGCACCGAGCGCAGCAGCCGCCTGTCGCAGTGCGACGAACGACTCCTGATCGGCCGCGAGCCAACGGATCCGAGCGCTGAGCGCGCCCTGATAGCCGACGAGCTCCACGAAGTACGGATGAAAGGTGTCAACTAGCGTCGGACTCGATACCGAAGGAGTCGACTCGGATGGAGCGGTAGGGAACGGCTCAGTGGGCGTGACCTCCGCTCCGTCGTCTCCGCCGGTGAGCATGAGCACACCGGCGACCACGCCACCCGCCACGAGCAACCCGACTGCCGCCCCGGCGGCGACCCAGCGCAGGCGCCGCTTTCCCTCCGGCCGAGCAGGTGGAGGACGCGTGAGTCGCGGCGCCTCTGGCAGATCGAGTCGAGGAGGTACCTCGGGCTCTAGCGGCACGAACGGCGCGCCGCAGCTTCCGCAGAACCGCGAGCCTTCCGGCTCCTCATGGCCGCAGGTCGCACACGTCAGCATCGCACCGCTGGTCGTGTGCATGTCGGCCGGTTGCCGATCCGGCGACACGAACGGCACGCCGCAGCTCCCGCAGAACCGCGATCCCTCAGGCTCCTCTTTGCCGCAGGCCCTGCAGGCAAGCTTCTTCACGCTCGTCATGCTGGAGACCGAATCAAGCGTGACCACAACTGGTGCAGAACGCTGCGCCCGGGCTGCGCTCCGCGCCGCAGTTCTCGCAGAAGCGCACGTCCGCCGGTGTCGGTTCCGAAGTGGGCTCAGGCGGAGGCGAGCTCGCGGCTTCTGAGCTCGGCTCGACCGCGGTCGCAGGGACAACCG
>JAOUEK010000422.1 GCA_029858755.1 Thermoleophilia bacterium | reverse complement strand
GCCCTTCCCGGCGCGTGCGGCGACGACGGCTACCATCGCGCCCATGAGCCGGCCGCCCCGACGGCCTCTGCCTCCGCTCGAACGGGAGCTCCCGCGCCCCCGCCGCCGACGGCGTCGGCACGGGAGGCCCCTGCTCGCGGTCGGCCTCACGCTCGCCGTGGTCGTGCTCGCGCTCGGGATCGGCGCCGGCGCCGGCGTCTACGCGTTCGGGACGTCCTGCGACCTCGACGCGCTGAGCCCCGTGAGCATCGGGCAGAACACGTTCGTCTACGCCTCCGACGGCTCGCTGCTCGGCGCGATCCCGGCGGAGCGGAATCGCGAGGTCGTCTCGCTCGCGCGCGTCAGCCCGTGGCTGCGCAAGGCGACGATCGCGATCGAGGACCGACGCTTCTTCGACCACGAAGGGGTCGACATCGAAGGGATCGGGCGCGCCCTGGTCGCCGACCTCCGTGCCGGCGAGGTCGTCCAGGGTGGCTCCACGATCACGCAGCAGCTCGTGCGAAACCTCTACATCTCGAACGAGCGCACCGTGCGGCGGAAGCTCACCGAGGCGTGCCTGGCGATCAAGCTCGAGCGCTCCTGGTCGAAGACGCGGATCCTCCAGACCTACCTCAACCAGGTGTTCTACGGGAACCTCGCCTACGGCGCGGAGGCCGCGGCCCAGACGTACTTCGCGAAGTCGGCGCGGCAGCTCACGCTCCTCGAGGCCGCGCTGCTCGCGGGGCTGACGCAGGCCCCGTCCGCATACGACCCGCTCGTCGAGCCCGAGAAGGCGCTCGCGCGCCGCGACGAGGTGCTCCTGGCGATGCGGGAGGAGGGGATGATCACCGCCTCGCGGTACGCCGCAGCCACCTCCGCACGCACCCTGGGACTCCGGCCGGGGAAGCTCTTTCGCGAGATCCGCGAGCCGTACTTCTTCGGCTACGTCCGTGACCAGCTGATCGCCCAGTACGGCGCGGAGACGGTGCGCTCCGGCGGGCTGCGCGTCTACACGACGATCGTCCCACGGTGGCAGCGCCTCGCGCGTCAGGCGATCGAGCGCGTGCTCACCGATCGCGGCGACCCAGCGGCGGCGCTGATCTCCATCGACCCGAAGACCGGAGCGATCCGCGCCATGACCGCGGTCGTGCCGGGCCGCGCCGCGAACCAGTTCAACCTCGTCTCGCAGGCGCGTCGCCAGCCGGGGTCGACGTTCAAGACCTTCGTGCTCACCACCGCCGTCGCCCGCGGCATCGACCCCTCACGTACCTACTACGTCTCGGCCCCGTTCACCTACCGACCGGCCGACTCGGGCTCGTGCGACGACGGCTCCTGGTGGTGTGTGAAGACGTACGACTCGAGCTACTCCGGCTGGACCTCGATCCGCAGCGCCACGATTCGCTCCGACAACACGGTCTACGCGCAGCTGACCCTGGACGTCACGCCCGAGAAGGTCGCGGAGATGGCCGGGAAGCTCGGCGTCCGCACTGAGCTCGACGTGAACGGCGCGTACGTGCCGTCGATGGGTCTCGGCACGATCGCCGTCTCGCCGCTCGACATGGCCTCCGCGTATGCGACGCTCGCTGCCGGCGGCGTGCGGGCGGAGCCGACGGCGATCCGGCGGGTGGTGCTCGCAAACGGGAACGAGGACAAGACGGCCGGCTGGGGCACGCCCAAGCGGACGCGCGTGATCTCCGACGGCGTCGCGTGGGAGGTGACGAGGATCCTCGCCGAGAACGTGAGCTACGGGACCGGCACGCGCGCGGCGCTGTCGCGGCCGGCGGCCGGGAAGACCGGAACCACCGACGATCACGCCGACGCGTGGTTCGTCGGCTACACCCCCGACCTCACGACCGCGGTCTGGATGGGGTACCCGGGCGGCGAGATCCCGATGGAGTCCGTTCACGGGATCGCCGTCTCCGGCGGGAGCTTCCCGGCCGAGATCTGGCGATCGTTCATGGAGCCGGCGCTCGAGCGTCGCCCCGCTGTCGACTTCCCGGCGGAGCCGACGATCCCGGTCGAGTGGCAGCCGTTCACGCGCGGCCCGGCGGCGCTCACCTACGACCCGTACGCAAAGCCGGAGACGGAGACGGAGACGGAGACAACAGGCACCCAGGGCGCGGCCGGGACGGACGACGCGAAGGCCAAGACCCCGGGAGCAGGGTCTCCGGCAGCTACCGCACGGCCGTGAGGGAACGACCCGCGGCGCTCGCGGCGGGCGCCGCGGTCGCGCTGCTCGTCGGCGTCGCGTGCCTGGCGGCGTGGCGGGGCGACTCGCCGCTCGCCGCCGCAGGAGGCGGCGCCGCCCACGGCACGGCCTGGCCGTTCCTGGCCGCGCTGGCAGCCGCCTTCGCCGCCTACGGGGCCGGGCTCTTGCTCCTGCGACGCGGCGGCGGTCGCCTCGTCGCCGTGGCCGCCGTGGCGGCGGCGGTGCAGCTCGCGCCCCTGGCCTCGCCGCTCCTGCTCTCGACCGACGCCTGGACGTACTGGGCCCACGGGTGGACAGCGGCCCGCGGCGGGGAGAGCCCCTATCGCCTCCCCCCCGACGAGGTTCCCGGCAACCCGGCGCTGCCCTGGATGGGCTCCGTGTGGCGGGACACCACCTCGGTCTACGGGCCCGCGTTCACGCTCGCGTCGGAGCCGCTCGCCGCGACCGCGGGGAGCTCGCCCACCATCGCCGCGTGGCAGTACAAGGGGCTGGCAGCGGCGGGCGCGTTGGCGGCGGCGCTGCTCGCAGCGGCCGTCGCGCGCAGGCGGCCGCTCGCGCTCGCCTTCGTCGGGTGGAACCCCGTGC
>JAOUEK010000421.1 GCA_029858755.1 Thermoleophilia bacterium | reverse complement strand
CGTCGCCGTCTACGACGACTACGGCCACAACCCCACCGAGCTCCGCGTCACGCTCGCCACGGCCAGGGAGCGGACGCCGGGCAGGCTGATCGCCGTCTACCAGCCCCACGTCTACGAGCGGACGCGACGGCTCTCCGCCGAGCTCGCCGAAGCACTCGGTGCTGCCGACATCGCGATCGTCACCGACGTGATCGGGGCACGGGACGAGCCCCGCGACGGCGTCTCGGGGCGCTGGGTGCTCGACCGCCTGCCGCCCGGGACGCGTGCCGGCTGGGCCCCCACGCTCGACGACGCGACTGCGCTGGTGCTCGCCTGGGCTCGCCCGGGCGACGTCGTCGTCACGCTCGGCGTGGGCGAGCCGTGGAGGGTGGCGCGCGCGATCGTGGCGGGGCTCCCCGGATGACGGCAACCCTCGAGCCCGGGGTCTCGCTCTCCCGCTGCACGACGATCGGGACGGGCGGGCCGGCGGCGGCCTACGCCGAGCCGGCCACGCTCGATGAGCTCCAGGCCGTTCTCCGCCTCGCCGACCGCGAGGGGAGGCCGGTCGTCGTCGTCGGCCTGGGCTCCAACGTGCTCGCGGCGGACGAGGGCGTCGACGCGGTCGTCGTCCGCCTTCGGGGCGAGCTGGCCGCCGCCTCGACCCAGGGCGACCTGCTCGTCGCGGGCGGCGGCGCGACGAACGCCCTCTGCCTCCATCGGGCGCGTGCCGCGGGGCTCGGCGGGCTGGAGTTCGCCTGCGCGATCCCCGGCACGGCGGGTGGCGGCACCCGCATGAACGCGGGCGCCTATGGCTCCGACTGGTCGAGCATCCTCGCGCGCGCGCTGGTCTGCACGGCAGACGTGGCGGACTGGCTCGCGCCTGACGCGCTCGGCCTCTCCTACCGCCACTCCGAGCTGGTACCCGGGCAGGTGGTGGCACGCGTCGAGTACCGCCTCGCCCCGAAGCCGCCGGAGCGCGTCAAGGCGGACGTCGCCGAGCTCGTGGCCCGCCGCAAGTCGACGCAGCCGACCACGAAGCGCACGTTCGGCTCGGTCTGGAAGAACCCGCCGGGTGACGTCGGCGCCGGCCGCATGCTCGAGCTGTGCGGCCTCAAGGGGCACCGGGTCGGCGGTGCGGTGATCTCGCCGATGCACGCCAACTTCATCGAGAACGCAGGAGGCGCGACGACGGCGGACTGCCTCGCGCTGATGGCCGAGGCGCGCCACCGGGCACGGGAGCAGTTCGGTGTCGAGCTCGAGCACGAGGTCGTGCTGCTCGGCGTGATCGAGATCCCCGACCGCTGACCGAGTAGGACGTGCCGCCCGCGCGGCGAACACGGCCTGGTGGCCAGCGGGGGACGAGTCGCTCGTGGATCGCGCCCCCGTGCGCGCGCGGAGAGCGTCGTCGTCCCGTTTCCGCGCAGGGGTCAAGGCGGTCTCCTCGATCCTGCGCGACTCGCCCCCTCGGCCCGCTCGCTGCTGCTCGCCTTCGCGCTGCTCGCGGGCGCCGTCGCCGCATACGTGGTGGCACGGGAGACGGCGCTGTTCGCCGTCCACCGCGTGGAGGTCGAGGGCGCGCCGCTCGGCGTCGGCCGGCAGGTGGAGGCCGCAGTCGCCGACGCCGACGGGAAGAGCCTGCTCGCCGTCGACCTCGGTGCCGCCGACCGGGTGATCGAGAGCCTGCCCACGGTGGCCGCGGCGAGCCTCGACCGCGCGTTCCCGCACACGCTCCGAATCAGGGTGACGCCGGAGCGGGCGGTGGCCGTCGTCCGTCAGGGAGCGGCCGCCTTCGTCATCTCGGCCCGCGGGCGCGTGATGCGCGAGGTGGAGCTGGGCACGCGAGCCCGCCTGGCCCGTATCTGGGTGCCCAAGGGTGCGCCGCTCCAGGTCGGCTCCCTGCTCGAGGGCGACCTCGCAGCAGCGGCCAGGGCCGCGACCCCGCTCGCCGGGACACCGTTCCCGCCCGTCGTCTCCGTGGAGGCGGCGTCGAGCGGGCTGACCCTGCACCTTCGCTCCGGGCTCGAGGTCAGGCTCGGCGACGCCGCCGACGTCGACCTCAAGCTTGCCGTCGCGCGCCGCGTCCTGCCACTGCTGAGACCCGGGTCCGTGTACCTCGACGTCTCCGTGCCGGAGCGGCCGGTCGCCGGCACCTCCACCCTCAACTCTCTGGTCGAGGTCGAGGGTACGACCTCGACCAGCCCTTGAGGGATCCGTTGACAATGCCGAGAAGGAGGTCGTACCCTGGGTACGAACCCGTTCGCAACAGGATCGTCACGGCACGTCAGACTCGATGAGAGGTTGACGTTCAGGCAGGTCGAGGGAGCGTAGACATGAACACCGGTGGCAACTATCTGGCAGTGATCAAGGTCGTGGGCGTGGGCGGCGGCGGCACGAACGCCGTCAACCGCATGGTCGAGGCGGGGATCACCGGGGTCGAGTTCATCGCCGTCAACACCGACGCGCAGGCGCTCCTGATGACGGACGCCGACGTGAAGGTGCACATCGGCTCGAAGGCGACCCGTGGGCTGGGCGCCGGCGCCGACCCGGCCGTCGGGCTGGAGGCCGCGCAGGAGAGCCGCGACGAGCTCAAGGAGGCGCTCAAGGGCGCGGACATGATCTTCGTCACCGCCGGCGAGGGCGGCGGCACCGGCACCGGCGGCGCGCCGGTGATCGCAGAGCTCGGGCGTGAGCTCGGAGCGCTCACCGTCGGCGTCGTCACCAAGCCGTTCGGCTTCGAGGGGCGACGACGCGCGGAGCAGGCGGAGGTCGGCATCCAGGGGCTGCGCGAGCGTGTGGA
>JAOUEK010000420.1 GCA_029858755.1 Thermoleophilia bacterium | reverse complement strand
CTCGGCGCAGGAGAACCAGGCCGTCCGGTCGCTGAAGGGCGACTCCCGGGCCCCCGACGTGCTGGACGTGAGCCCGGCCTTCGCCATCGCCGGGGCCAACGAGGGCCTCTATGCGAAGTACTACACGACGAACTTCAAGAAGGTGCCCCGAGCGATGAAGGACGGTCGCGGCTTCTGGGTCGGCGACTACTGGGGGGTCGTCTCGTTCGGCGTGAACAGGGCCGTGATCGCGACCGTGCCGAGGTCCTGGAAGGATCTGCTCAAGCCCGAGTACAAGAACAAGGTCGCGCTCAACGGCAGCCCGCTCTCGTCCGGCTCGGCCGTGGCCGGTGTGTTCTCGGCCTCGATCGCGAACGGTGGCTCGCTCAAGGACATCGGGCCCGGGATCGACTTCTTCGCTCAGCTGAAGAGCGTCGGGAACTTCATCCCGGTGCAGGCGACTCCGCAGACGATCGCGTCCGGGCAGACGCCGATCACGATCGACTGGGACTACCTCAACCTCGCCTACGGGAAGAACTTCCCGGCGGCGAGGATCACGACGGTGATCCCGTCGGACGCGGTGTACGGAGCGCACTACTGCCAGGCGGTCAACGAGACGGCGCCGCATCCCTGGGCGGGGCGGCTCTGGCAGGAGTTCCTCTACTCCGACCAGGGGCAGTTGCTGTGGCTCAAGGGGTACTCGCACCCGGCGCTGTTCGCCGACATGGTCGCCCGCAAGGTCGTGCCGAAAGCGTTGATCAAGGCGCTGCCGAACCCCGCCGCCTACGCGAAGGTGAAGTTCGCCAGCGTCGGCCAGAACTCGAGGGCGAGGGAGACGATCAGCACCGAGTGGCCCAAGAAGGTCGGCTCGTAGCCTGAGCACCTCGGCCACCCAGGCCAACCTCTCCCGGCCCGCCCCGGCGGGTCGGGAGAGGCGACTCTCGCTCGCCTGGCTGGGCGTCGTGCCTTTCCTCGCCTACGCGACGGCGTTCCTGCTCCTCCCCGCCGGGAACGTCATGGTGGGCGCGTTCCAGTCGCCCGACGGCGGGTACACGCTCGACAACCTGCGGACACTCTTCGACGAGCCCTACCGCACGGCGTTCAAGAACAGCATCGAGGTGAGCCTGGTCACCGCGCTGCTGGGCGGCGTCTTCGGCCTCCTCCTTGCCCATTCCGCGATCCGGGAAGGGACTCCGCGCTTCGTGCGCACGGGGCTGACGACGTTCTCGGGGGTCGCCGCCAACTTCGCCGGGATCCCGCTCGCCGCTGCCTTCGTCTCGACCCTCGGCGTCCTCGGGGTGCTCACGCAGTTCATGACCGAGAAGCTCGGCTGGAACCCGTACGACCACGGGTTCTCGCTCTTCTCGAAGACCGGCATCGAGATCGTGTACCTGTATTTCCAGATCCCGCTGATGATCCTCGTGATCGCCCCCGCAGTCGACGGGCTCCGTCGCGAGTGGCGGGAAGCCGCCTCAGGCCTGGGGGCGAGCTCGTTCCAGTACTGGCGCCACGTGGGCGCGCCCATCCTTGCGCCCTCGCTCCTGAGCGCCGTCGTGCTCCTCTTCGGGAACTCCTTCGCCGCGTACGCGACGGCGTACGGCCTCACCGGCGGGAGCGTCGGGCTCGTTCCGATCACGATCGGCTTCTTCCTGTCCGGCGACGTCCTCGACAACCCGCATCTCGGCCAGGCCCTTGCGTTCGGGATGTTCGTCGTGCTCGGGCTGATGATGCTCGCCTACCTTCCACTGCAGAAGGTCTCGTCGAGGTGGATGCGATGACGCCGCGTCGCTTCATCGCCCCGTCAGCCGTGCTCTGGCTCTTCTTGGGGCTTGCGTACTTCCTGATCCCCCTGCTCGCGACGCTGGTCTTGAGCTTCAGAAGCGACCAGACGGCGAAGTGCTGCACGCTCGCGAACTACAGCTACATCCTCGACGACCCGGAGTTCTGGCGCACGATCAAGCTCAGCTTCATCGTCGCGGTGGAGACGATCGTCCTCACGCTCGCCCTGCTCGTGCCGACCGTGTACTGGGTGCATCTCAAGGTGCCGCGTCTGCGGCCGCTGATCGGCTTCCTGGCGCTCGTGCCGTTCGTGATCGCGCCGATCATCCTCGTCGTCGGGCTCCTCGACGTCTACCGCGGCACGCCCCAGTGGTTCTACGGTGAGCCGTACGGCTTCCTGGTCGCGGCCTACGTCGTGCTCGCGTTCCCGTACATGTTCTTCTCGCTCGACACCGGGTTCCGCTCCATCGACGTGCACACCCTCACGGAGGCCGCCCAGAGCCTGGGCGCCGGCTGGCCCACGACGCTGCTGCGCGTGATTCTCCCGAACGTCCGCGCGGCGGCGCTCGCGGGCTCGTTCCTGACGCTCGCGATCGTGATGGGCGAGTACACGATCGCGAGCCTTTCGCAGTTCAACGTGTTCTCCGTCTACGTCCAGTACATCAACCAGAACAAGGCTTACCCGGCCGCCTCGGTGACGCTGCTCGCCTTCGGGATCACCTGGGCCGCGATGCTCGCCCTCGCGCTCGTCGGCCGGGGTCGTCGAACCGCTCCCGCCGCAGAGGGGGCGCGCTAGGCATGGCAGGCGTCGAGCTGCAACAGCTGCACCGGCGCTTCGGCGAGGTCGTCGCGCTCGCGGGCATCGACCTCGGCATCGGCACGGGCGAGTTCGTGTCGTTCCTCGGCCCGTCCGGCTGTGGGAAGACGACCGCGCTCCGCCTCGTCGCCGGTTTCGACCGGCCGACGTCGGGCCAGATCCTGATCGACGGCAAGGACGTCACGGGAGTCGCCCCGAATCG
>JAOUEK010000418.1 GCA_029858755.1 Thermoleophilia bacterium | reverse complement strand
AGCTTGTGGGTGCGGCCCGTGTAGTAGAGAATGCGCTCCGTCGTCGTCGTCTTCCCCGCGTCGATGTGGGCCATGATCCCGATGTTGCGGACCCGGTCCAGGGCGACTGTCGTCTCGGTGGCGCTCATCGTCTCGATCTCCTACCAGCGATAGTGCGCGAACGCCTTGTTGGCCTGCGCCATCCGGTACATGTCGTCCTTGCGCTTGAAGGCGCCGCCCTGTTGGTTGATGGCGTCGAGCAACTCGCCCGCCAGCTTCGAGGGCATTCCCTTCTCGCGCCGCTCGCGGGCGAACGTGACGAGCCAGCGGATCGCCATCGTGCGCGCGCGGCGCGGAGGCACCTCGACCGGCACCTGGTAGTTGGCCCCGCCGACGCGACGCGACCGCACCTCGAGCACCGGCGTCACCTGCTTCACCGCCTGCTCCAGCGCTTCCAGTGCCGGCTTGCCGCTGCGCTCCGCGACCTGCGCGAGCGCATCGTAGACGATCCCCTCGGCCGTCGACTTCTTGCCGTCCAGCATCACGCGGTTGATCAACTGCATCACGAGCGTCGACCCGTGCACGGCATCGGGCCCAGGCTGACGAGGCTGGATCTCGGCGCGGCGGGGCATCAGGTGCTCACGATCCCCGCTTGGCGCCGTACTTGGAGCGAGCCTGGCGCCGGTCGGCGACGCCGGAGGCGTCGAGGCCCCCGCGGATCACCTTGTAGCGGTAGCCCGGGAGGTCCTTGACGCGACCTCCGCGGACGAGCACGACCGAGTGCTCCTGCAGGTTGTGACCCTCGCCCGGGATGTAGGCGCCGACCTCCATGCCGTTGGTGAGCCTGACGCGCGCAACCTTGCGCAGCGCGGAGTTCGGCTTCTTCGGCGTCTGGGTCATCACGCGCGTGCACACGCCGCGCTTCTGCGGGGCACCCCGCAGCGCAGGCGTCTTCGTCTTCGTCGCCTTGTCCTTGCGTCCCTTGCGGACGAGCTGATTGACGGTGGGCACGCTGCTCCTAGGGGATGGTCGAGGGACTTCTCACAGAGAAGGGCCGGCAGGGTGGTCGCCCCGCCAACCCGAGGTCCGGAACGATAGCGGACCGGCCCGGTCCGCGCCAAGCTCGCTGGGCGCGCTCGCACCCGGCGCCGAACGCGCGTACAGTGCGAGCGGGGGATGGGTACGACGGCTGCGGTGATCGCCGCCGCGTCAGCGGCGGTCGTGGCGTTCGGCTTGGCGGCGCTGGGGGTCTCCCGCGCGCGCGCGCGGGCGGAGCGGCGGCTCCAGGCCACCCTGGGACGGATCGGCGACAGCATGGAGACGCTGTCGCAGAGCTTGCTCACCGTGGTCGAGCGGGCCGCCGAGCCGACGGCGGGACCGGCCATCGACCCCGGCCTCTCCATCGACCTGGACGACGTGATGGCACGGACGGCCGAGCTCGCCGCCGACGTGCTCCGCGCCGACGGCGCCGCGGTCGAGGTGCGCCTCGCCGGCGGTGATCACGTGGCGGCGGCGTACGGTGTCCCGGGACCGGTGGCGACGCTCGAGAGCGCGCTGGAGCCACCCGACCACGGCGGTTGGGACGCCGTCCGGCTCGACTGGTCGCCCGATCCGCGCGCCGTCGGGGACGGCGTCCGGGCGGCGCTGGCGGTCCCGGTGGAGAGCGACGGCGAGCGCCTCGGCACGATCGTCACGTACATGCGGGTCGCGCGCACCTTCACGGCGCAGGACGAGGCGGCGATGCGCAGCCTCGCGTCCGAGGTGGCACCCGCCCTCCTCAATGCGCGCCGGCACGCGGAGGTGCTCGAGCTGGTGCGGACGGACAAGCTGACACGCATCTGGAACCGCGCCGGCTACGACGAGGCCCTCGAGCTCGAGCTGGCACGCGCGCAACGGAGCGGCCGTCCCCTGGCACTGCTGCTCGTCGACCTCGACGACTTCGGCGCCATCAACAAGCGCTACGGGCTCCCGGTGGGCGACGACGTCCTCGCCACCTTCGCCGACGTGCTCCGGCGCACCGCCCGGCTGACGGACGTCGTCTGCCGCCGCGGCGGCGAGGAGTTCGCGTTCGTGTTGCCGGAGACGGCGTGCACGGAGGCGATCCGCCTCTACATGCGCTTGCGCACCGAGGTCGAGCTGACCGAGTTCCCGGAGATCGGCTCGATGACCTTCAGCGCAGGCCTCACGGAGCTGCGGCAGGCCGACACGATCCGCTCGGTCGACGAGCGCGTCTCGCGCCTCGTCAACGACGCCAAGGCGGCGGGGAAGGCCCGGCTCAGCCACGACTGCAACGGAGGCGGCATGGTGGGCCCCGAGCCGGTGGGGTCGTCGTGAGCCCAAGGATGATCACGACGCGGCGGACTCCTACAGTGGGTACGAGGGCGATTCCGAGGTGACGGCAACGATCGTGGCGCTCATCGTCGCGCTGGTGGCGCTCGTCGCCGCGGCGCTGGCGATGGTGCACCAGCGGCGCGCCGGATCGGCGACCGAGGACCGTATCGGGGACGCGCTCGCCCGGATGGGAATGCGCATGGACGACCTCGCCCACGACCTGCAGGCGGCCGTCGAGCGCGTCCACGCGGACGGATTGCGCGCCCGGGCGCTGGACGACCTGGGCGCGACGGTCGACCTGGACGAGGTGCTCGCCCGCGCCGCCGAGGCCGCCGCGGCCGCGGTCGGCGTCGACGCCGTGATCGTCCACGCCGTCGACCTCACCGGAGACGTCGTCCTCGCAGCCCACGGCCTCCCCGCCGGGGAGGCAGAGCGGCAGCACGTGTCGTTCGCCCCTGACGGCAGGCCGG
>JAOUEK010000419.1 GCA_029858755.1 Thermoleophilia bacterium | reverse complement strand
TGGAGCCGATACGGATCACGATCGTGGGCGACGGAGCCGACGAGCTCGAGGCGGTACTGCGCGAGGCAGTGGCCGACAGCGAGGTGTGCCTGGTGTCCGGCGGGCTCGGGCCGACCCACGACGATCGCACCGTCGAGCTGGTGGCGAAGGTGGTCGGGCGCCAGCTCAAGGTCGACCCCGACCTCGAGCGCCGGATCGAGGAGGTCTCCCGACTGATCGCCGAGCGTCTGCGTCGGCCGTATGCAGACTTCGTCCCCGGCGTGCGCAAGCAGGCCAGCGTGCCGGAGGGCGCAGTGGCGCTCGGCCCGGCGGGAACGGCGCCGGGTCTCGTCGTGGACGCCGACGGCTGCGTGGTCGTGGTCATGCCCGGTCCGCCGGGGGAGCTGCGCCGGCTCTGGCCGCTCGCACGGGACACGGAGCCGATGCGCCGCGTGCTCGCTGGCATCCAACTCCCGACGCGGCACGTGCTGCGCTTCTTCGGCGTCAGCGAGTCGGCCGTCGCTCGGGCGCTCGAGGAGGCCGGCGGTGACGGCGCCGGCGTGGAGGCGACCGTCTGTGCCCGCGACTTCGAGATCCACGTGGACCTCGTCGTCGAGGAGGGCGCGACCGCGCGGGGCGCCGAGCTGGCGGAATCGCTCCGCGCGTCACTCGATCGGTACCTGTTCGCAGAGGATGAGCGCAGCGTGCAGCAGCTCGTGCTCGAGGCGTGCAGGGCCCGAGGCTACCGGCTCGCGACCGCGGAGTCCTGCACAGGAGGCCTCGTGGCCGCGCGCCTGACCGACGTGCCGGGAGCGAGCGATGTCTTCGTGGGCGGGGTCGTCGCGTACGCCGACGAGGTCAAGCACGAACGCCTGCGCGTCCCGGTCGAGCTGCTCGCCGAGCACGGCGCGGTGTCGGCCGAGGTCGCCGCCGCGATGGCCGAGGGCGCCCGGGTGGAGCTCGGAGCCGATGTCGCCGTGTCCGTGACGGGCATCGCCGGGCCGGACGGCGGCTCGGACGAGAAGCCGGTCGGCCTCGTCTTCTTCCACGCCGTGTCACCCGACGGCGAGGAGCGGCTGCAGTTCGAGCTCCCCGGGGCGCGCGAGTGGATCCGGTCACGCTCCGCCGTCGCCGCGTTGCACCTCGTGCGCCGACTTCTGGCACGGAACGGTCACGATCACGTATGAGCGAACCGGGTAGCGTCGGACGCGATGAGGGCGTCCGACTCTTCCTCGCGCTCCGTCTCCCCGACAGCGTCTGCCACGACCTCGACCAATGGGGCCGCGAGCACCTGCACGGGGGCCGCCACGTGGCCCGGGAGCACCTCCACGTCACCCTCGCGTTCCTGGGCCGACAGCCGCCGACCGGTGTCGCGCACGCGCTGCGGGCGCTCCGGGCCGCCTGCGCGGCGGCGCCCGCCTTCCCGCTGGCGCCGGTGCGTTGGCGCGAGACCCGCAGCGTGGGCATGGTGGTGCTCTCGGACGAGACGGGGGCCGCATGCCGGCTCGCGCAGGACGTGCACACGCGCCTCGAGGCGGTGGGTGTCTACCGACGGGAGAAGCGCCCGTGGCTGCCGCACGTCACGGTGCTGCGGTTTCGGGAGCGCCCGCGCCTGGACCCGCCGCTCCCCGGGACGGGAACATTCGTTCCGTCCGACGCTGCTGCTTTCCTTTCACACCTGCACCCGTCCGGTGCCCGGTACGAGGTGCTCGAATCGATGGCGTTAGGAGGATCGATCGATGAATCGCGATGAAGCGCTCGACGTCGCGCTCGGCCAGATCGAGCGGCAGTTCGGCAAGGGCTCCGTGATGCGCATGAGCGACGCCGCCCAGGTCTCCGTGGGCGCGGTGTCGACGGGCTCGCTCTCCCTCGACCTGGCGCTGGGGATCGGTGGCCTGCCCCGCGGCCGCGTGGTGGAGATCTTCGGCCCGGAGGCGTCGGGGAAGACGACGCTCGTCTACCACGTGATCGCCGAGGCGCAGCGCCGCGGCGGCATCTGCGCCTTCATCGACGCCGAGCACGCCATGGACCCCTCCTACGCCCGTCGCATCGGCGTGGACGTCGACCAGCTGCTCGTCTCCCAGCCCGACACCGGGGAGCAGGCGCTCGAGATCTCGGAGCTGCTGATCCGCTCCGGCGCGCTCGACGTGGTCGCCGTCGACTCGGTGGCGGCCCTGACGCCGAAGGCGGAGATCGAGGGAGAGATGGGCGACAGCCACGTCGGCCTCCAGGCCCGCCTGATGAGCCAGGCGCTGCGCAAGCTGGCAGGGACGCTGAACCGCACCGACACGATCGCGATCTTCACGAACCAGCTCCGCGAGAAGATCGGCGTCATGTTCGGCTCGCCGGAGACGACGCCCGGCGGCCGGGCGCTGAAGTTCTACTCCTCGGTGCGCCTCGACATCCGCCGCATCGAGACGCTGAAGGAGGGCGCAGAGGCGATCGGTAACCGGGTACGCGTGAAGGTGGTGAAGAACAAGGTTGCGCCGCCCTTCAAGCAGGCCGAGTTCGACATCATCTACGGCACGGGCATCTCGTGGGAGGGCACGGTGCTGGACGTGGGGCTCGAGCGGAACGTCGTGGCCAAGTCCGGCTCGTACTTCAGCTACGGCGACGAGCGCCTCGGCCAGGGGCGTCAGAACGCCACCGCCTTCCTCGCCGAGCACCCCGACCTCGTGCAGGGCATCCTCGGCGCGATCCAGGCCGAGACGGGCCCCGAGCAGGTGGTCTCGGCCCGCCTGCTGCCGGTCGCGACGGCGCCCGTTCCGGACGCCGTGGTGGCCGCAGCCGAGGAGATCGCG
>JAOUEK010000417.1 GCA_029858755.1 Thermoleophilia bacterium | reverse complement strand
GACGCTCGCCTCGTCGTCGCTCGCGCAGAACCCCGGCAACCTGCTCTACCTCGACCTGCCGATGGCTGCGTCCGCGCGCGTCACGATCGGCACCGCGACGCTGACACTGCCCGTGCTCACGCGCCCGGTGAGCCGATGACCCGCAGGCTCGGCATCGCGGCGGCCGCCGCTCTGCTCGTGCTCGCGGCGGCGACGGCGGCCGGCGCGGGCGGAGCCGCGGACCCGGGCGTCACCGCGACGGAGATCGTGATCGGCGGCACCGTGCCGCTCTCGGGCGAGGCGGCGGCCTTCGGCTCGGTCGGCCCGGGGGCGAAGGCGTACTTCGACTACGTCAACGCGAGAGGCGGCGTCAACGGCCGGAAGATCCGCTACGTGTTCTACGACGACGCCTACAACCCCGCGCAGACCGTGCAGCTGACACGGCGCCTGGTCGAGCAGGACCGGGTGCTCGCGATCTTCAACTCGGTCGGCACGGCGAACAACCTCGCGATCCGCGAGTACCTCAACGCCCAGAAGGTGCCGCAGCTCCTGGTCGGCGACGGCTCCGAGGCGCTCGGCGGGGCTCCGCTCCGCTACCCGTGGACGATGGGGTTCCTGCAGAGCTACCGGGGCGAGGGCGCGGTGTACGGGCGCGACATCGCCGCGCGCACACCCAAGGCGCGCCTCGCGGTGCTGTTCGAGAACACCGAGCTCGGCAAGGAGATGACCCAGGGCCTCTCGCGCGCGATCGCCCGCAAGGGGCCGAAGGTCGTCGCCTCCGAGTCGTACGAGCTGGTCAGCACCGACGTCTCCGCCCAGGTCGCGCGCCTGAAGGCGTCGGGGGCGGACACGCTCCTCGTCTTCGCCACGCCCAAGTTCATGATCCAGGCGCTGCTCGCGGCGACGAAGCTCGGCTGGAAGCCCCGCACCTACATCGCGTCGCTCTCCATCGAGCCGACGATCATGGACATCGCCAAGGCCAACGCCCCCGCCCTCACGAACGGCGCCAGGTCGGTGGCCTTCGTGAAGAACCCCCGCGACCCGATCTGGGCGAAGGACCCCGCGGTGAAGCTGTACCGCTCGATCATGACGCGCTTCAACCCGGGCGGGAGGCCGACCGACGTCTACAACTGGTACGGCATGACCGTCGCGTGGACGATGGTCGACGTGCTGGGGCGCGCCGGCAAGGTGCCGACGCGCGCGAGCCTGCTCCGGGCCGCCCGCTCGATCGACACGCGCGCCAACCCGTTCCTGCTTCCGGGAATCCGCCTCAAGACGGGCCTGAAGGACTCGTTCCCGCTCGACACCGTCTACCTGTACCGCTACGAGAACCGCACCGGGCAGTGGGTCCGCGCGAGCGGGCTGCTGGCGGCCCGCTGAGGCGAAACGTGGGAGAATCCACAACCGCGACGGCGTCCCGGCGTCCAAGCGCACGGAGGTCAAACCGAGGAGGGCACGACACATGAGGAAACGCATCAACATCGCGATCGCCGCGCTCGTCGTCGCGATCGCCATTCCCGCGGTAGTGGCCGCGGCATCGACCGCGTACACGTCGCCGAAGCTGCAGGTGACGCAGGCGGGTGCCGTGACGACGATCATCGCCTCGGCGGCACCGACGGACGACGCAACCGCCCGGGCCGCGATCTACGTCCCGACCGGGACCAGCCTGACCGCGAACCAGGCCCCGGGCACACCGCTCGGCACGGTCAAGGCCCAGGTCAGCGCGCTCGCCCTCGGCGGCGCCCTGCTCCCGCTCACGGGGCCGATCCTCGTCGCCCCGCCGGGCGCGGTGCCTGCCGCGGCGCAGCTCGCCTGCACCGGCGGCGCGACGCCGACGGCGGTCTGGCTGCTCCAGCTCGCCGCAGCCGGGCAGACGATCAACCTGCCCGCCTACCTGATCCCGACCGCGGGTCAGGAGACAGCGCTCGGGCCCGCCAAGCTCGTGTTCTGCCTCGCGCCGCCGGACATCCCCGTCGAGATGGGCGGTGCCACGTTCGGCGCGAAGTTCCTGAGCGCGGAGCTGGCGGTGAACGGCGTGTTCGGCGTCGTGCAGACGGGCGCCTGGATCGGCATCTGGACGCCGTGGCAGGCCGGGAACGGCCAGGTCAACGCGGCCGGCACCGTCGCCTCTCCGGCGGCGGTCGCACCGGGCGCCGTCACCGCGCAGGCGAAGACGAAGGGCAAGGGTGCGGTGGTCTCCGGCAGGGTGACGCAGGCGGGCCAGGGCCGTGGCGCCGCCACCGTCCAGGTCTGGGGCCGTGTCGGCAACAAGGGCGCCCTCAAGCGCTTCAAGAACGTCAAGGCGAAGGCCAACGGCGCGTTCGCGGCCACCGTGGCGCGGGGTGACGTGTTCCGCGTTCGCGTGATCGCGGCCTCGACGACGGCGGCGCCGCTGTGCGCAGCGCTCGCCGGGCTGCCGGCGCCGTGCGTGAACCCGACCGTCAACGGGTTCGTCGTGCAGTCGAAGGTGTTCCGCAAGAAGTAGCCTCTCTCGGTCGTGCCAGGCGCCGGGGCGCCCCGGTGCCTGGCACGCTTCGCACATGACGACCGTCCGCCTGGGGACGTGCAGCTGGGCCGACGAGGGCCTGCTGCGTACCTGGTACCCGCGCGGTGTTTCCACCGCCGAGAAGAGGCTCCGCTTCTACGCGGAGCGCTTCGACACGGTCGAGGTGGACTCGCCCTACTACGCGCTGCCCGACCCCGAGGTGACGCGGCGCTGGGCCGAGCGCACGCCGGACGGCTTCGTGTTCCACGTCATGGCGAGCGCGGCGATGACGTGGCACGAGGGCCCGCCCACCGACGA
>JAOUEK010000416.1 GCA_029858755.1 Thermoleophilia bacterium | reverse complement strand
GCCACCGCGAACACGTGACGGAGCTTCCCGGCGTTGCGCACGACGAAGCGCACGCGACCGGCGCGGACGGAGGCGGGCCGCGCCGTGATCGTCCATTCACGCATCACGACCCGGACGTTGACCGCGGTGCCGGGTTTCGGCGTCTGCGGAGGTGTCGTTCCGCCGCCGGCCCCCGACACGAAGGCTGCGACATCCTGGATCTGCGCGGGTGAGAGCCGGCCGCGGAAGGACGGCATCACGCCGAAACCGTTCGTGACCCGGTCGACGACTCGCGCGAACGTGGGCTTCCGAGCGTCGAGGCTCGGCCCCACCGTGCCGCGTGAGCCGGCGGCCGCAAACGTGTGGCAGGCACCGCATCCCGCCGCTGCGAAGACGCGCTTGCCGGCGACCGGATCGCCGGCGCCGGTCCGCGCCGACGCGAGCGAGAGGCCGAGCCCCGTCGAAGCGGCCGCGGCGAGGATCACGGCAAGCGCCACGCGGGTCGAGCGCCGCGACCCGTGCCGGCGCATCGCATGCGCGACCCGTCGCTCGGACATCTCGTCCTCCCCCGAGGCGTCCATCGCCCAATCGAAGCAGAAACGTCTCCGGCAGGACAACCTCCCGCCGGTGAGCCGGCGGCGCTGTGGACGGACACAGCCGTGACCGGTGTCTGGCATCGGCCGGACACGAGCATCCCCTCCGGCGCCGGGCGGCGAGCGCGCGACCCGCGCGCACCCGGGGTCAGGCCGGGGCCCGACCCCGTCGAGGAACCGGGCATTGAGCCCGGTTCGTCAATGCCCGGCGGGCTTCTCCCAGCCCTCGAGCACGGCGGGCGCCCAGTCGGCGCCCACGGTCTGCGAGCCCTCGACCCACGGCCCGAGCTCCGGCTGCGGGAACTTGCAGTGGATCTCCTTCAGCTGGATCCCGTAGGAGTTCCCCGAGCGCAGGTGCGTGATCAGCACCTTGCGCGCCATCTCGTCCTCCCGCCCCTCCGGGATCGGGAAGTGGATCTTCACGAAGCAGTTCGAGTAGCGGTCGAAGACAGCGGGGATGCCGTCCTCCTCCAGGAGGTGGATGTCCTCGAGCCAGTTCAGGTCCTGGCCCGGAGTCGCCGCCATCAGGTCGACGTCCTCGACGAGCGACATGTCCTCCTGGTACGGGTAGCGCTTCCCGGAGAGGAACTCGGAGTCGATCGAGACGATCTTCTCCGGCTCGGTGTAGGCGAGCGCGTGGCTGTGCGGTTGCTCTGTCATCGTCTCCCCCTCACCGCTCCACCGAGCGGAGGTGCTCGACGTTCTCGTGGTGGTGCAGCTGGAGCGCCTCCTCGTCCTTCATGGCGACCAGGCGCTTCACCTCGGAGAGGATCTCGTGCTCGGTCACCCCGACGGTGTAGTCGGTGCCGGCGAGCGGCACGCGCGCCATCGCCGACGCTGGCACCGTGAGCGCCGCCAGGTCCTCTGGCTCCAGCGAGTGCACGTTCGTCTTGCCGCAGGCGCGGGCGAGCATCTGCAGCTCCATGGTCATCGCCGTGAGGAAGTTGTAGACCCGCTCCGACGCCTCCTCGACCACGAGCCGCTTGCGCAGCTCGGGGTCCTGCGTGGCGACGCCGACGGGGCAGCGCCCCGAGTGGCAGTGGTAGCACAGACCGGCGGGGACGCCGACCGTGCCCTCGTAGTCGGTGACGCCGGGGATCTCCTTGTTGCAGTTGAGCGCCATCATCGCCGAGTGCCCGATCGCCACGGCCTTCGCGCCGAGCGCGATCGCCTTCGCGACGTCGGCTCCGTTGCGGATGCCGCCCGCGACGACGAGGTCGATCTCGTCCGCCAGGCCGACGTCCTCGAGCGCGCGCCGCGCCTCGGGGATCGCGGCCATCAGCGGGATGCCGGTCTCCTCGGTGGCGATGTGCGGCCCGGCACCGGTGCCGCCCTCGCCGCCGTCGAGGTAGATCGTGTCCGGCCCGCACTTCGCGGCCATGCGCACGTCGTCGTAGACCCGTGACGCGCCCAGCTTCAGCTGGATCGGAATCCGGTAGTCGGTCGCCTCCCGGATCTCCTGGATCTTCAGCGAGAGGTCGTCGGGGCCGAGCCAGTCGGGATGCCGCGCGGGCGAGCGCTGATCGATCCCGGCCGGCAGCGAGCGCATCTCCGCCACCTGCTCGGTCACCTTCTGGCCCATCAGATGGCCGCCCAGGCCGACCTTGCACCCCTGCCCGATGAAGAACTCGCAGGCGTCGGCGAGCATCAGGTGGTGCGGGTTGAACCCGTACCGGCTCTGGATGCACTGGTAGTACCACTTGATCGAGTGGTCTCGCTCGGGCGGGATCATCCCGCCCTCGCCCGAGCAGGTCGCCGTCCCGGCCATCGAGGCGCCCTTGGCGAGCGCCATCTTCGCCTCGAGCGACAGGGCCCCGAAGCTCATCCCGGTGATGTAGATGGGGATGTCGAGCTCGATCGGGTTCTTCGCGAAGCGCGCGCCGAGCACCGTCTTCGTCACGCACTTCTCGCGGTAGCCCTCGATCACGAAACGCGTCAGCGTGCCCGGGAGGAACACCAGCTCGTCCCAGTGCGGCATCGGCTTGAAGATCGAGAAGCCGCGCATCCGGTAGCGGCCCAGCTCGGCCTTGATGTGGATGTCGTTGATGACCTCGGGTGTGAAGATGCGGCTCCTGCCGAGCACGTCCTTGGAAGTGGGTGCGCCGTTGTCGGGCACGGGTTCTGTGTTGGCCATCGTTGTGCTCCTATGCCGCTCTCCGCCGCTGCCTCCGGCAGCAGGCGACTTCAGGGGTGTGCCCGCCCGTAGGGCGGG
>JAOUEK010000415.1 GCA_029858755.1 Thermoleophilia bacterium | reverse complement strand
CGCCGCCGACGATCGCCGGCCAGGGCACGGTCGGGCTCGAGGTGCTCCAGGACGTACCGGGTGTCGACACCGTGGTCGTGCCCTGCGGGGGCGGGGGGCTGGTCTCCGGCGTCGCGGTCGCCTGCGTGCCCGCGGGCGTCCGGGTGGTCGCCGTCGAGCCCGCAGGATCGACCGCGCTCCGCTCGGGGCTGGCCGCGGGCGCGCCCGTGCCCGTCCGCCCCGACTCGATCGCCGACGCGCTCTCGGCCCCGTTCGCCGGCGAGCACGCCGTCCGTATCTGCGCCGCGCTCGGTGTCGAGGTGGTGACCGTCTCCGACGACGAGATCCGGGAGGCATTTCGCACCCTGTACGCCCGCGCCAAGCTCGCGGTCGAGCCCGGCGCGGCCGCCTCGCTCGCCGCCGTCCTCGCCGGGGGAATCGACGGGGAGCGGATCGTCGCCGTCGTCTCCGGAGGCAACGTCAGCGCCGAGATCGCCTCTGGTATCCTGGCCGGACGATGAAGGCCGAGATCCATCCCGAGTACGTCGCCGCGCACGTCACCTGCTCGTGCGGGAACGAGTTCTGGACACGCTCCACGAAGGCGGAGCTCCACGTCGAGATCTGCTCGGCCTGCCACCCGTTCTACACGGGCAAGCAGAAGCTGGTCGACTCGGGTGGACGCGTCGAGCGCTTCCAGCGGCGGCTGGAGAAGGCCGCTGCCAGTCGCGGCTAGCGGCAGAGCCCTCCGCGTGGACAGCGAGCGCACACCCCACCTCGACGACGCGTGGGGCGACCCCCTGTGAGCACCTCGTACGGCGGCCAGGCCGTGCTCGAGGGCGTGATGATGCGCGGCCCGTCCTGCTGGGCCGTGGCCATCCGCACGCAGTCGGGCGAGATCGAGGAGGTCGTGCGCAGCGTCCGCTCCCCGATGGAGCGGCACAGGATCTGGCGGCTGCCCGTGATCCGCGGCGTGATCGCACTCGGCGAGTCGCTGGCGATCGGCTTCCGCGCGCTCGCCATCTCCGCGAACTATGCGGCGCAGACCGAGGGCGAGGACGGCGAGGTGAAGACCGAGATCACGCGGGCGCAGATCATCTTCTCGTTCGCGATCGCGATCGGCTTCGCGCTGATGCTGTTCAAGGTCGGCCCCGCGCTGATCACCAACTGGCTGCCCGTGGACGACACCGCTTGGTTCGTGATCGTCGAGGGCGTGATCCGCGTCTCCGTCTTCATCGCCTACATCGCCCTGATCGGGCTGATCCCTGACCTGAAGCGCGTCTTCCAGTACCACGCCGCCGAGCACAAGGCGATCAACGCCCTCGAGGCCGGCGCGGAGCTCACGCCGGCCAACGTGCAGAGATTCAGCTTGATACACCCACGTTGCGGAACGGCATTTTTGCTCTGGGTCATGGTGATCGGGATCTTCGTCTTCGCGTTCGTCGGCCGGCCGTCGTGGCCGTGGCTGATCGCGAGCCGCGTGCTCCTGCTGCCCGTGATCGCCGGCCTCGCCTACGAGCTGATCCGCTTCGCCGGCAAGCACCAGTCGAATCGCGTGCTGATGTGGCTGCTGGCGCCAGGCCTCTGGCTGCAGCGGCTGACCACGCGCAAGCCCACGCTGGAGCAGGTCGAGGTGTCGATCCGCGCGCTCGCCGAAGTGCGCCGCCTGGAAGCCGAGGCCTCGGACGAGCGCAAGCAGCTGGAGCGGCGCGTGGAGGTCATGGCGTGAGCACGACGAGAGAGGAGCGCTGAGATGCCGAGGATCGTCCGTGAGGCCCTGGCGACCTGGGAGGGATCGGTGGCACGGGGCTCGGGCACGGTGAGCGCGACGAGCTCCGGTGCGTTCGGCCCGCTGCCCGTGACGCTGCCCTCGCGGATCGCCGACCCCGAGGGCAAGACGAGCCCCGAGGAGCTGCTCGCCGCGGCGCACTCCGGCTGCTTCATCACCTCGCTCGGCAGCGAGCTGGCGCGCGCCGGGTCGCCGCCCGAGCGCATGACCGTGCGTTGCGTGATCACGATGGACGAGGTGCCGGGGCAAGGGCACCAGATCGTCGCGTCGGCGATCGAGGCGACCGCGGTGGCCCCGGACGTCGATGCGGCGACGTTCGATGCGGCCGTGACCGCCGCACACGAGGGCTGCTCCTTCTCGAGCCTGCTCAAGCGGGCCGGGGCCGACGTGACCGTCAACGCACGACGCGAGGGAGGCGGTGCCGGTGGCAACTGACCGTTCTGCACAGGTGACGTGGCAGGGAGACTTGACGAGCGGCGTGGGCACGGTGCACGTCGTGGGCAGCGGAGCGTTCGGCCCGCTCGACGTGTCGTGGCCGTCTCGGGCGGAGGAGCCTGCCGGCAGGACGAGCCCGGAGGAGCTGATCGCGGCGGCCTGGGCGTCCTGTTACTCGATGGCGCTGTCGGCCGGGCTCTCCCGCGGCGGCACGCCGCCCGACCGGCTCGACACGTCCGTGACGGTGACGTTCCAGCCGGGCGAGGGGATCATCCGCGGAGCGATCAGCGTGCGGGGCGAGGTTCCCGGGATCGACCCGTCGGTCTTCGCCGAGGCGGCAGCGGCCGCCAAGGACGGTTGCCCCGTCTCGAAGGCGCTCGCCGGTGTGCCCGAGGTGACGCTCGACGCCACGCTCGCCTAGTCCGGCGAGAGCGCGACCGAGCACCTGGCCTCGAGCCCTGTTCCGGGGGCTCCGGCACCGTGGCTGCGACCACACAGCAGGTGTCCGACTGAAGTCGGACACCGGGGGGCGGGGTTGGAGGTGGAGCGGTGTCCGACTTCGAGTCGGACACCTTCCCGGGAGGGCCCG
>JAOUEK010000414.1 GCA_029858755.1 Thermoleophilia bacterium | reverse complement strand
CGCACGGTGCTGGCGGGCCTGCTCGTCGTCGTCGGCGGGGCACTGGTCGGCGTCACCCGCTGAGCGCCGCGACGACGGCGTCCCCGACCTCGCGCGTCGACGACGAGCCGCCAACGTCGCGCGTGCGGGGGCCGTCGCGGCACACGTCCTCCAGCGCGCGCATCACCGCCGCCGCGGCGTCGCGCTCGCCGACGTGCTCGAGCAGCAGCGACGCGCTCCAGATCGCGCCGCACGGGTTGGCCACGCCCTGGCCCGCGATGTCGGGCGCGGAGCCGTGCACCGGCTCGAACAGGCCGGGGACGGCGTCGCCAGGGGCGACGTTCGCACTCGCCGCCATGCCCATGCCGCCCTGGATGGCGGCCGCGAGGTCGGTGAGGATGTCCGCGAACAGGTTGGACGCGACGACGACGTCGAGCGAGCCGGGGTCGCGCACCATGCGCGCGGCGAGCGCGTCCACGAGCACCCGCTCCACGCGCACACCGGGATGCTCGGCGGCCACCTCCTCCACGACCTCGTCCCAGAGCACGTAGCCGAAGCGCGAGGCGTTCGACTTCGTCGCGCTGGTGAGCACGCCACGCCGCCGCTCGGCGAGCACGAAGGCGTGGCGCACGACGCGCTCGACCCCGGTCCGCGTGAACACGCTCGTCTCCAGCGCCACCTCCGACGGCAGCGTGCGGTGCGCCCGCCCGCCCACGCCGGCGTACTCGCCCTCGGTGTTTTCGCGCACGAAGAGCATGTCCACGTCGGCGGGCCCGCGGCCGGCGAGCGGGCACGGGATCCCCGCGAGCAGCCGCGCGGGACGCTCGTTCGCCCAGAGGTCGAGCCGCTGGCGGATGTGGAGGATCGACCCCCACAGGGAGACGTGGTCGGGCACCGACGGGTCGCCCATCGCGCCCATCAGCACCGCGTCGTGCGCCCCCAGGACGTCGAGCGCGTCGTCGGGCATCATCGCGCCGTGCTCGTGGTAGTAGGCGCTGCCCCACGGCAGCTCGGTCCACTCGAGCGGGAGGCCCAGCGCGTCCACCACTTGCCGGGCCTCCGCGATCACCTCTGGCCCCACCCCGTCGCCGGAGAGAAGGGCGATGCGGTGTGTCACGCGGGAGCACCGACCTTTCCCGCAGAGCGCGGATCTGCAGAAGCTGACCCACGCTCGCGACAACCCCTGAAGCGGCCGCTGGCGCGGCCGGTGCCCACCAACGACGCGAGGGCGGTCGGCAAGAGGCTGCTCATGCGGGCGCGCCGACCTTCCCGGACACGCCCTCGAGGTACAGGATCGCCTCGTCGAGCGACACGACGTCCGCGTACTTCGCCTGGATGTCGAACAGGTTCGCCTCGTGCGGCGCCCGGGCGCGGTCGCCGACGCACTCGCGCGGCACCATCGTCGGCCAGCCGTACTGCAGCAGGTCGATCGCCGTGGCGCGGATGCACCCGCTCGTCGTCGCCCCGCAGAGGATCACCGAGTCGACCTGCTGCGTGACCAGCACCGACGCGAGGTTGGTCCCGAAGAAGCCCGACGCACCCTTCTTCACGATCACCGTCTCGTCCTCGCGCGGCTCCAGCCGCGGGTCGATGTCGACCCACTTGCCACCCATCTGCAGGTCGCCGAGCGCGGGCACCTTCTGCATCCAGAGTCCCCCGTCCTTGAGGCTCGGCTCGAAGCCGATGGTCGTGTAGACGACCGGCAGCCCTTTGGCGCGGGCCACGTCGAGCAGCCGCTTCGTCGCCTCGACCTCCGTGGTCAGGTCCGACCCGAGCGCGCAGCCCGGGTCGGTGAACCCGCACGAGAAGTCGATCACGAGCACCGCCGGATGCTCGCCCATGGTCACGCCGTGGCCGAGGCCCGCCTTCGCGTAGACGTCTCGCGCCTGCTCGTCCGACATCATGTCACCGCCTTCGCCGCGGGCAGGAGCTCCTCGCCGAAGCGGGCGCGCTTGACGAACTGGCCGTCGCCCGGTGAGCCCACGAGCTCGTCGTTCTCGACGATCACCTGGCCCCGCACGAGCACCACCTCGGGGGCGCCGGTGACCTCGGTGCCCTCGAAGAGGTTGTAGTTGACCTTCGTGTGGTGCGTCTTCGCGGAGATCGTGAGCTTCTTCTCCGGATCCCACACGACGATGTCGGCGTCGGAGCCCGGCGCGATCGTGCCCTTGCGCGGGTAGAGGCCGAAGAGCTTCGCGATGTTCGTCGACACGAGCTCGACGAAGCGGTTCGGCGTGATCCGGCCCGCGCCCACGCCGAAGGTCCACAGCATGTGCAGCCGGTTCTCGATCCCCGGCCCGCCGTTCGGCACGACCTGGAACTCGCGCCCGTTGATGCCCTTCTGCTCGGGCCAGTTGAACGGGCAGTGGTCGGTCGACACGGCCGAGAGCACGTCCGAGGCGACTGCCTTCCAGAGGTGCTCCTGGTGCTCCTTCGGACGGGGCGGCGGCGTGTAGATGTACTTGGCGCCCTCCCAGTTCGGCGCCTCCATCATGCTCTCGTCGACGAAGAAGTACTGGGTGCACGTCTCGCCCCAGACCTTCCAGCCCTTCTCGCGCGCGAGCGCGATCGGCTCCACCGCCGGCTGGCACGAGACGTGGACGACGTAGAGCGGGGCGTCCGCGACGCGCGCGAGCTGGATCGCGCGGTTGGTCGCCTCGGCCTCGGTCTCCATCGGCCGGCTCAGCGCGTGCCAGATCGGATCGGTCTTGCCGGCGGCGACGGTCTCCTTGACGAGGATGTCGATCGCGTCGCCGTTCTCGGCGTGCACCATCACCAGCCCGCCGGTCTCGTGCGCGGTCTGCATGACCTTGAACAGC
>JAOUEK010000413.1 GCA_029858755.1 Thermoleophilia bacterium | reverse complement strand
CGACCCCGACCCGCCGCCGAGGAACGACGGTCCCGTCTGCCGGCGACCCGAGATCACACCACCAGACCGGAACGCCTGCACCTCACCGAACAGCTTCTCCGGCGACATCGCGCCCAGACCCAGCACACGTGACAGGCCACGCTGATGCTTCCGGTTCAACACGATCTCGCCCGGAGTCAGCATCGCCGGCACCGTGTCGCCGCCGGCCGCGAGCTTCTGGATCGCGCCGAACAACCCCGTCGCGGAAGCCCCGCCCAGACCGAGCGCTCCGGCGAGACCGCCCTGCTGCCGCTTGTTCAGGACGAGCTCGCCGGGAGTGAGCATCGCCGGCACCGAGTCCGTCGAGCCCGACCCCGGCACCGGCCCGCCGCCGGCCCGCTTCAACAGGTGATCCTTCCACCCCGAACCCCACGCCTTCGCGTTCACGACGACCTCGTTCGCGCGGATGTGCAGCTGCTCCGCCTTGATCAGCTGCTGGCGGCCCTGGAACGCCTTCACGATCTTGTTGAACACGTCGTCGGGAGCGCCGGCGATCGACTTCACAACCGACGCCGCCTGCGGACCCTGCTCCCGCAGGTTCTGCAGCAGCGACGGCGGAGCCCCACGCTTCTCGATCGTGCGGAGCCCCTCGAGGAGCTCCCGCGTCTCCGCGTTCTGCTTCTGCACATCCCTGAGGACAAGCAGCGGATCAACGGACGCGCCAGCCTGCAACGCCGACTGCAGTGTCGACAGGATCGGCCCCTGGAACAGCTGCCCGAACGACTGCCGCGCCTTCGTGCCAGCCTCCTGCCACGCCTGCTTCGCGTTCTCCGCCGCGCGCCGCACCGCCTCCGCGGCCTTCTGCTCGAGCTCCTGCGTCCGCTTCCTGCGGGCCGCGAGCCGCGCCTCCCGCCGCTCCCTCTCCTTGTCCCGCTTCTCCTCACGCTTCGCCGCAGCGTCCTCGTCGACCGTCGGCCCTGTGCCGCCACCGCCACCGCCACCGCCGGCGGGGCCAGCGCCGCCAGAACCGGCGGCAACCCTCGGCGGCACAGCCGACGGGTGCATGCGGCCGGCGAACCTAGTCGGCCCCGGCCCGCGCGTCCCCTCGTCAGGCTTGCCGCCGACGTCGGGGATGTCGATCGTGATCCGGTCGAACGAGTCTTGGATCGCCTCGGCCGTCCGCTTCGCGTCGTCACTGATCGCGTTAAGGTGGCCGAGGATCTCCTTCTGCGCCTTACGGAACGGTTCGCCGAGCTTCCACGGCATGTGCGTGAACGGCTCGAGGAACCTGACCGCCCACTGCCGGCCCTGCCTGACCAGCCAGTCGCCCAGGTCGCTGAACACACCCTTCACGCCGTCGACCATCCGCCGGACGACCGTGATCGCCGCCTGCACCCCGTGCACCTTCACGATGAAGCCGAGGATCGCGTGCTTCTCGAACCACTGCTTCACCCGGTTCACGAACCCGCCGAACAGGAAGTTGGCGGCACGGCCGAACGCACCAACGGACGCGCGGATGATCTTCGGCAGGATCTTCTCGAAGAAGGTGACAGTGAGCGCGCCAACACGGCCGAACCCGTTGAGCAGGCCGACGCCGGCCATCAGCGCAGCGTCCTTCCCGAGCTTCACGAACATGCCGCCCAGGCGGGCCGCCCCACGTGCGAGCGGCCCGCCGGCGGCGACGATCGCGACTGACAACGCGAGATCCCAGTTACGAACCCAGAACACCGGGTCGAGGAGCGTCAGGAACGCCGTCACGATCGCGGTCGCGAGCCCCGGCCCGAGAGCCCTGCCGAGCTGCTCCCACTTGATCGTCCGCAACGTCTCCGCGATCTTCCCGGCGATCTTCTTCGTCTGCGACGCCGCCTTCCCGACTGCGTCGGCAAGGTTCTCGCCGATCACCCGGCCGACCCTCGACCAGTTCGTCCGCTCGATCTGCTTCTGCAGGCCGGCGGCGATCCCCGACGCCTTCGCCCACACCTTCGTCCAGTCGACACCCGCGATCGCGTTACCGAGCAGCCGCTGCGCGCCCTGACGGACGCTGTCGATGCCCTTCCAGACAACGTCGAGCTTCCCCTCGACCGTGCGGGCCGCGGAGATCTTCTCGACGAAGTTGTTGAACGTGTCGAGGCCGGCGTTCAGCCCGGATGCGAGCTTCTCCGCGAGCGGGGCGGCGAACCCGCCGATCCGGATGAACGCCGCCTCCATCGAAGCCTTCGCCTTCTCCCACTTGAACGCCGGATCGTTCTGCGCCACCCGGAACGCCCGCGCCGTCAAGCCGGCTGAGTTGGTGACGTTGCGGAGCACCTTGTCGACGTCCTCGCCCGACTGGGCGAGCGCGTTCATAACCGGCCGGAACGCCCGCACGTTCGGGATCACGTTCCGCATCGACTCGACGTTGCCGTCGAACGCCTTCTCGAGCGTCCGCATCACGCCGACGAGACCACCCGGACCCGACGCGATCTTCCGCAGCTCCTTCTGGCTGAGGCCGACCGCCTTCAGCCCCTTCGTCACCTTCGGGCTCGTGTTCAGCATCGCGCTCATCAGCGCCTGCAGCTGCGTCGACCCCTCCGACGCGTCCGTCCCCGTCTTCGACAGGACAGCCAGCGTGCCGGCCAGCTTGTCGAAGCTGATGTCGAGCGCGGAGGCGGTCGGCAGCATCGACCCGAGCACCGGCGCGAGCGAGCTCGCCTCGAGCTTCCCCTCGCGGACGGCGGCGGTCAGGATGTCCGTCGCCCTCGCCGACGTCAGCCCCGTCTTCGCGTACGCGTTCATCGCCGAGGTGACGGCATCCGCGATCGTCACCGTGTCACCGAGACCAG
>JAOUEK010000412.1 GCA_029858755.1 Thermoleophilia bacterium | reverse complement strand
GGGGAGGGGTACCACGGCCGCAAGCTCGCTCAACGTCACGGCGTACTCACCGGTCAGCTCGAAGCCACCTTCCCGTTCGAGCTGGTCGATCATCTCGTTGGCGCGGGCGATATGCGCCTGTCTGCCGAACCGCCGACGATCCCTGAAACAACGAAACCCGCTCCAAGAGCGGGTTTCAGAGACGGGAGCGACGGGACTCGAACCCGTGACCTCGGCGTGACAGGCCGACGGTCGGGCTCCGTTCACGCGCTCGTGTTGACCCGTCTGTTGACCCCCCTCCACCTGCGAGACAGGACGTCAAGCGCAAACCCGCATGGATCCTGATGCGCCCGGGAGGATTCGAACCTCCGACCCGCGGATTAGAAGTCCGCCGCTCTGTCCACTGAGCTACGGGCGCCCGGTGGAAGGGTAATCGGTCATGGGGCGGGCGCCCGTGGGCCTTCGCACGCCGGGGCAGGTGTCGCCCGAGCGTACGACGCGGGGGTTGCTACGGTGCGGCGGCCGCCATGATCGCGCCCGCGAACGCGAAGCCGCCTGCAGACGGGGCGCGGAGCCGCTACCCCGACACGCACTTCGACGCGCTGCTCGTCGTCTCGTTCGGGGGGCCCGAGGGGATGGACGACGTGCTCCCGTTCCTCGAGAACGTGACGCGCGGACGGGGCGTCCCGCCCGAGCGCCTCGCGGAGGTGGCCGAGCACTACGAGCGCCTCGGCGGCGTGAGCCCGATCAACGCGCAGAACCGCGCGCTGATCGAGGCGCTGCGCCCGGAGCTGGCGGTGCACGGCATCGAGCTGCCGATCTACTTCGGCAACCGCAACTGGCACCCGTTCCTGTCCGACACGCTGCGCGAGATGGCCGACGCGGGGGTCGAGCGCGCGCTCGCGTTCTTCACCTCCGGCTTCAGCTCCTACTCGGGCTGCCGCCAGTACCGCGAGAACGTCCACGACGCCCAGCAGGCCGTCGGCGACGCCGCGCCCGAGGTGCTGAAGACCCGGATGTTCTACGACCACCCGGGCTGGGTCGACGCGAACGCCGAGCTGCTGGCGGCGGCGCTCGCCGACCACCCGGATGCACACGTGCTCTTCTCGGCACACTCGATCCCGGCGGCGATGGCCGCCGGCTGCCGCTACGAGGCGCAGCTCGCCGAGTCCGCGGCGCTCGTCGCCGGCGTCGCCGGGGCCGCGGCGTGGAAGGTCGTGTACCAGAGCCGCAGCGGGCCACCGCACGTGCCATGGCTGGAGCCCGACGTCTGCAACGCGATCGAGCAGCTCGCCGCCGACGGCGTCGAGGCGGTCGTGGTCTCGCCGCTCGGCTTCGTCTCCGATCACCTCGAGGTGCTGTACGACCTCGACGTGGAGGCGCGTGACGCCGCCGAGGCAGCCGGGCTCGCCTTCGCCCGCGTCCCGAGCGTCGGCACGCACCCCACGTTCGTGTCGATGATCTGCGAGCTCGTGCAGGAGCGGCTCGACCCCTCGCTGCCGCGCCGGTCGCTCGGAGCCGGCGGCCCGAGCTACGACGTCTGCCCGCCCGGGTGCTGCCGCCCCGGAACCGGGCGGCCGAGCCCGTGGGAGGCGGAAGCGGCAGGGCCGCACTGAAGAACGCGGACAGCCCCGGGCCCGGCCCCCGGCCCGGGCCCCCGGCCCGGGCCCTACGGGCTCCCGGACGCCAACTCGACCTGCTCCGGCACGGGCGTCGCCGGGCGGCGCAGGTCGCGGACGAGCACCTGGATCGCCGCCGCGACGGGGATCGCACCGAGCGCGCCGACGATGCCGGCCAGCTCGGCCCCGATGAGAACGGCGACGAGCACGGACAGCGGCGACAGCTTCACCGCCTTCCCGTAGACGACGGGCTGCAGCACGTGGTTCTCGAGCTGCTGGTAGACGACGAAGAAGACGAGCACGATCACGCCAGACGTGGTCGAGTCGATGAACGCGATCGTGGTCACGATCACGGCGGCGATGGTCGCGCCCGCCAGCGGGATCAGGTCCAGCAGGGCGACCACGAGCGCGAGCGCAAACGGGAAGGGGAGACCGACGACGGTGAAGACGACCGCGCTGATCGCCCCTGCGATCAGGCTGATCGCGAGGTTGCCCATCACGTAGCCGCCGACCGCGCGGTACACGTCTGCACCGACACTCCGCGCCCGGGCGCGGTGCCGCTCGGGCACGAGCCCGTAGCCGCGCTCGACCCACGCCGGGCCCTCGAGCAGCATGAACAGGGTGAGGAACGCGATCGTGACCGTCGCCACCACGGCGGTGACGACGCTGCGCGCCACCCCGAGCGCGGTGGACGAGAGCCCGAGCACGCCGCCGACGCCGCTCTTGTCGATCGCCTCTCGCACCCGCTCGACGATCTGGTAGTCGCGCTCCAGGAAGCCGAGCGGCCCGCGGCCCTTCGTCACGTCCTCGATGTAGCCGGGGATCGCGTCCGCGAGGTCGTTCACCTCACGGACGAGCGTCGGCACGAAGGTCGCGCCGATCCCGACGACCACGGCCACCGCGGCCACGAAGACGATGCCGACGGCGATCCCGCGCCGACGGACGCCGCGCCGCATCACCGCGTCGACGGCCGGGTTGAGGGCGGTCGCGAGGAAGACGGCGATCAGGATCCAGAGCACCACGCCCTTCGTCAGCCACAGGAGCCAGAGGCTCCCCACCGTGGCCAGCACGATCGCGATCACCACCATGATCGCGCGCGGGCGGAAGCGGACGAGGCGCTCTTCGGTCACGGCGCCGAGGATATGGAGCCGCCAGGACGGCCTCGAAAACGCTACGAGGGGCGCACGACGAGCGGCGCGCAGGGC
>JAOUEK010000410.1 GCA_029858755.1 Thermoleophilia bacterium | reverse complement strand
GGCACATGGTGCTGATCTCCTCGATCCTGGCGCGCATCGGCGTGCCCGGCTACACGGGCTACTGCGCCTCGAAGGCGGGGCTGCTCGGGCTCGTGAGAGCGCTCGCGGCCGAGCTCGCTCCTGCCGGAGTGCAGGTGAACGCGATCTGCCCCGGCTGGGTCGACACCGACATGGCGTGGGACGGGCTCGATGCCATGGCGGAGGCGTCGGGCGAGACGCGCGAGGACGCGTACCGGGAGGCGATGCGGGCCGTCCCGCTCGGCCGGATGGCGAAGCCCGAGGAGATCGCAGGGACGGTCGCCTGGCTGCTCTCGCGCGATGCACAGGGCGTCACCGGCCAGGCGATCGACCACAACGGCGGGGCCTGGATGGGCTGACGTCGGTCCGTCGTCGCCTGTCCCTCGATTCCTGTCCCTTGATTCCTGTCCGGGAGCAGTCGTAGGATCGCCGGGTTCACCCGGACGGGCACACACGTCCGGTCGCCCGTTCCCAGTGAGGAGGCGGCACGTGGCCGATCAACGACAGGTAGGGAGCGTCACCTACCGTGAAGCGGGAGTGAAGTACTTCGAGCAGCGCTCGCTCCGGCGTTACGCCGGCGTCTGGTCGCTGTGGGCGCTCGGTGTCGGAGCCGTCATCTCCGGCGAGTTCTCGGGCTGGAACCTCGGTCTCGACGCAGGGGGCTTCGGAGGCCTCCTGGTCGCGACGGTGATCATCACGGTGATGTACTTCGGCCTCTGCTGGTCGATCGCCGAGATGTCCCCGGCGCTGCCACACACCGGGGGCGCGTATTCGTTCGCCCGCTCGGCGATGGGGCCGTGGGGCGGCTTCGCCACGGGCGTCGCGGAGACGATCGAGTACGTCGTCACCCCGGCGGTGATCGTCACGTTTGCCGCGAGCTACCTCGACTCGATCGCGGAGAGCTGGTTCGGCGGCAGCCCGCCGCTGTGGCTGTGGTGGGCGATCCTCTACGTGATCTTCGTCGCCCTGAACATCGTCGGGGTGGAGGCGAGCTTCCGCTTCACCGTCTTCATCTGCCTCCTCGCGCTCGGGATCCTCGCCGTCTTCTACGTCGCCTCCCTCTGGGACTTCTCGTGGAACCGACTCACGGACATCGCGCCGGACGGCGGCAACTCGGAGTGGTTCCCCTTCGGCGGCGTGGAGGGGATCTTCCTCGCGCTCCCGTTCGCGATCTGGTTCTACCTCGCGATCGAGGAGCTACCGCTGGCGGCCGAGGAGTCGGCCGACCCGAAGCGGGACATTCCCAAGGGGACGATCTACGGCCTGCTCACGCTCGTGGTGTTCGCGTTCCTGGTGCTGTTCCTGAACACGGGCGTCACGGGCGCCGAGGCGATTCGGGGCTCCGGAGAGCCGCTGCTCGACGGGTTCCGCGTGATCTTCGGCGCGGGCGGCGAGACGACGGCGAACATCCTCGGGCTGGCGGCCGTCGCCGGCATCATCGCCAGCTTCCACACGATCATCTTCGCCTACGGCCGCAACATCTTCTCGCTGTCCCGGGCCGGCTACTACCCGCACTGGCTGTCGGTGACCCACGGCACGAGGAACACGCCGTACGTCGCGCTCGTCGCCGGAGCAATCGTCGGGTACGGGCTCGCCTTCCTGCTCGACCAGGCGACGAAGAACGAGTGGCTGGGCGGCAACCTCAGCGCGGCGCTGCTCTCGATGGCGGTCGGCGGCGCGGTCGTCTCCTACTTCCTGCAGATGGTGTCTTTCATCCGGCTGCGGCAGACGCTCCCGAACATCGACCGCCCGTACCGCAGCCCGGTCGGCGTCGCCGGTGCCGTCGTCGCCGGCGTGATCGCGCTGATCTCTCTGGCTGCGCTGTTCTGGCGGGACGACTACCGGCCGGGCGTCGTCGGCGTCGCCGTCTTCTACGGGCTGGCGCTCCTCTACTTCGCGGTGGCCGGCCGGCACCGGCTCGTGCTGTCGCCGGAGGAGGAGTTCGCCCTGACCCACGGCGAGCACGGGCACCCCGAGATCGAGGGCTACGGCCACACCCACATCGGGGCGAAGGGCGAGATCTACGAGGACACCGACGTCTCGCCGCAGGCCTGACCCGAGAGTCGTCGTCCACGGAGGGGGCCGGCCGTACCGGCCCCCTCCCGTCTCCAAGCAGAAAGGGGTCGGCCGGTGCTGAGCTTCGCAGCGCTGAAGGAGCAAGTGGGAACGGGCGAGATCGACACCGTCGTCGTCGCCTTCACCGACATGCAGGGCAGGTTGCTGGGGAAGCGGCTCCACGGCGAGTTCTTCGTCGAGGAGACCGAGGCGGAGCACCCCGTTGAGGGCTGCAACTACCTGCTCGCGCTCGAGATGGAGATGGATCCGGTTCCCGGGTACGAGATCGCGAGCTGGGAGCAGGGCTACGGCGACTTCGCGGTCAGGCCGGATCTCTCCACGCTGCGCCGGATCCCGTGGCTCGAGGCGACCGCGCTGGTGCTCGGAGACGTGCTCTGGCACGACGGTGCTCCGGTGCAGCCGTCTCCGCGGCAGGTGCTACGGGCGCAGATGGAGCGGGCCGCCGCACTCGGCTACACCCCGATGATGGGCTCCGAGCTCGAGTTCTACCTCCTCAAGGAGACCTACGCGGAGGCGCACGAGCAGGGGTACAGGGCGCTGACGCCGTCGGTCCCGTACATCCTCGACTACCACATCCTCGGCACGACCTACGACGAGCCCTTGCTGCGCGAGATCCGAAACGGGATGCACGCCGCGGGGATCAGAGTCGAGACGTCCAAGGGTGAGGCGTGGCCCGGGCAGCAAGAGATCAACTTCCGCTTCGCCGACGCACTGACGA
>JAOUEK010000411.1 GCA_029858755.1 Thermoleophilia bacterium | reverse complement strand
CGGAGCACGTCGCCGCGCCTCTGTCGTGGCGGCCGTTGCCGCAGGCCCCGATGGCGGGGCGCCTGAGCGGGGGCGAGGTGTGGACGGGCACGGAGATGATCGTGTGGGGCGGCGCCGCGCCCGGCGAGGGAGTGTCGTCATCGGGCGGCGCCGCGTACGCCCCGGCGACGCGCACCTGGCGCTCGATCGCGCCGGCGCCTGCGGGGGTCGAGGGCGGGGCGGCCGTCGCCTGGACGGGGGACGAGATGGTCGTGTGGGCGTCGAACTCGCCCGATGGCCCGGCGGGCGCCGCGGCGTACGACCCCGACGCCGACAGCTGGCGCACCCTGCCGGCCGGCCCGCTCGGCTGGCGCGAGGGCTATGCGTCGGTCTGGACGGGGAAGGAGCTCGTCGTCGTCGGCGGCAACCTCGGCGACACGCTGGCGAAGCCCCTTGCGGCCGCGCTGGATCCCGCCGCCGGGACGTGGCGGCTGCTGCCGGCCCTGAACCGGCTCGGGGCGCTCTTCCCTGGCGCGAGCCTCACCTGGAACGGCAGCGAGGCGTTCCTCCTCGGCGCCCTGTGCACCGAGCGCACGTCCTGCTCGCCGGTGTTCCTCGCCTACGACCCCGCGACGGACGCGCTGCGCAGGATCGACCTGGCGGCGGCGCCGATCGTCCCCGAGCAGCAGCTGAGCCTGGTCGGCTGGAGCGGGACCGACGTCGTCTTCACGATCGTCGGCGTGTCGTCCAACGTCAACAGCGGCAAGATCGCGGTCGTCCGCTACGACCCGGCCGCCGACACATGGCGCAAGGGCGCCTTCGCCCCGTTCCCCGGCACCCAGGGGGTCAACCAGCAGACGGCCTGGCTCGGCGACCGGCTCGTCGTGCCCGACGGGTCGAGCGGCCTCCAGATCTACACCCTCGCCACCGACAGCTGGGAGACGATCACCCCCGGGCCCTCGCCGCTCAACTGGGGCGCCGGCAGCGCCGTCGTGTGGACGGGTAGCCAGCTGATCGCCTGGAGCGGCATGGTGTACGCGCGCGACAACCCCACGCCGAACGAGGGTGCCTCGCTGGAGCTCGGCGGCTGAGCGCGGCAAGCACAAGGCCTTGCCGGTCGCGGCACGCCGGGTGGGCAGGCCGTGAAGCCGGTGTCCGGCCTGGGTCTCTGCAGCGGACGCACGACGTCCGCGAGGGCATGTCGGCGCTCGTGGAGAGGGGCCGGCGGAGCTCACGGGCACCGTGGAAGGAAGCTCAGCGGGAGAGCGACCGGAGGTCGCCGAAGGGCCGCTCTGCACACTCCGGCGCGCCCATCTGCGTGGCCAGCGCCTCCGCTGCCTCGAGCTCGGGTGTCGCCTGCTCGACGGCGGCTTTCAGGCCTTTCGCGTTGCCGAGCTCGTAGAAGCCGTAGCCGAGGTCGATCTCCTTCCAGTAGCTCTCGTACGTGGAGGCGAGCGTCCGGATCTGCTCGCGATCGACGTCGCTCTCTCCCTCGAGCGTGGCGATCGTGGAGGCGAGACGCAGCCCGATCTTCACCAGCTTCGGGATCACGTCGAAGCCCTCCCGCTCCGGCGGCCCGAGCTCCTCGAAGTCCGACCGCGCCTGCTCGCAGAGCGCGGCCAGCTTCAGTGACAGCGCCGACCGCTCGCCGCCTCCCCCGCCCCCACACCCCGAGAGCGCAAGGGCCCCGGCGAGCGCGATCACGACTGCGACGGCGCGCATGGCGCCCGAGCCTATCGGCGCTCCCATGCCAGTCCGGCGGCCAGCGCGACCTCGTCACGGGGCGCGACGAGCTGCATGTTCCCGATCGCGAGCCCCGCCCAGCCGATCAGGTTCACCCAGCGCAGGAACGAGGTGAGCGGCAGGCGCACCTCCATCTCGTCCGCGTCCTCGGGCGGAAGCTCGACCGCGTAGCAGGGGCTGACGTAGAGGTCGACCTCGGGCTGGTAGCGGCGCCAGCGCTCGACGGCGAGCCGCCCCGCGTCGATCGCGTCGCCCTCGGCCTTCCAGGCCCCTTCCAGCTTCGCCTGCATCAGCTCGCCGTACTCGTCCGCACGGGCGGGGAACGTGGCACGGTGCGACTCGCGCGCCTCGTGCTGGAAGAACGGCCACGTGTCTGCGGCGGCGTTCGGCACGCTCGCCTCGACCACGCGTGCGCCGAGGCGCTCCAGCTCGGGCACCCACTGCTCGGCGGCGTCGCTCACCTCGGTCGGGCGGCCGTCACCGATCTCCGGCGGCTGGCGCAGCAGGCCGACCGTGAGCCCGTCGAGGCGCGGCTCGGGCACTGGCCGCTGCGCGAGCACGGACCAGAGCGCGGCGACGTCGTCCACCGAGCGGCCCATCGGGCCTGCCGTGTCGAGCGTCGGGCAGAGGGGGAAGATCCCCGTCGTGGGGATCAGCCCCCACTGCGACTTGAGCCCGACGACGTCGCACGCTGCCGCGGGGAGCCTGATCGAGCAGCCGGTGTCGGTGCCGATCGAGAGGTCGCACAGGCCGGCCGCGAGCGCGGCGCCGCTCCCGCTCGAGGAGCCGCCCGTCGTCAGCCCGGGCCGCACCGGGTTGTGCACGACCCCGTACCACTGGTTCGTGCCCAGGACGCCCCACGCGAACTCGGCGAGGTTGGCCTTCCCGATCACCGTCGCGCCCGCGTCGAGCGCGCGCTGCACGACCACGGCGTGTCGCTCGGGGACGTGGCCCGCGTAGACCTTCGAGCCGTACGTCGTGCGGATCCCGGCCGTGTCGATCAGGTCCTTGACGAGGAGCGTGCGCCGGGCGAGCGGCCCATCGTCGCGGAGGTGCAGCGGCTCGTCGAGCGCGGTGAGGATCGCGTTGT
>JAOUEK010000409.1 GCA_029858755.1 Thermoleophilia bacterium | reverse complement strand
CCGAGCAGGGTCTCCTCGCCCATCGCGCCGAAGAGCACGCGGACGGCGAACGCGGGGAGCGGGAAGACGGTAGGCCGGTGGAGCGCCTTGCCGAGCTCCTTCGTGAGCTCTGCGCTCGTCACCGCCTGGGGCGCGACGACGTTGACGACGCCCTCGACGTCGCTCTCGAGCGCCCAGAGGTAGGTCGAGACGACGTCCTCGAGCGAGATCCACGCCCAGTACTGCCGTCCGCTGCCGACGCGCCCGCCGAGGCCGAGGCGGAACGGCGTCAGCATCCTCTCGAGTGCCCCGCCCTCGGTGGCGAGGACGATTCCCTGACGCAGATGAACCGTGCGGACGCCGGCATCGCGGGCCGACTGCGCGGCCTGCTCCCAGGCCTCGACGACGTCGGCCAGGAACCCCTTGCCGCGGGCGCTCTCCTCCGTGAGCTCCTCGTCGCCCCGGTCGCCATAGAAGCCGATCGCCGAGGCGAGCACGAGCGCGGGGCGCGGTGATCGAGCGGCCGCGGCCTCGGCCAGCAGGCGAGTCGTCTCGACGCGCGACGAGAGCACACGCCCGCGGACCGCCTTCGTCCAGCGCTGGCCGATGTCGACGCCGGCGAGGTTCACGATCGCATCGACGCCGTCGAGCGAGCCCTGGTCGAGGATCCCGGCGGCGGGATCCCAGTGCCGCTCGTCCGGGGCCGTCGGCCCGCGGCGCACGAGGCGCACGACCTCGTGCCCCGTCCCGAGGAGGGCGGGGACGAGTGCCGAGCCGATCAGGCCCGAGGAGCCGGCGACGACGACCTTCACGACATCATTATACAAAAATAGGACAGAGCTGTCCGAGCGCTCGTCCGCGGTGGCACGGCGCGGCATGCGAAGATCGAGCCGTGGACGTGCGCGCGGCGGTCGAGCTCCTGTGGCCCGGCCGCGCCGCCACCTGGGAGGTGCTGGGCGAGGGCCTGACTCGGCACAATGTCAAGGTCACGCTCGACGACGGCGACGTGCTCGTGGTGCGGCTGGCTGACGCCGCCACCGAGGCGCTCGGGATCGACCGCAGGGTGGAGCACGAGGCCTGCCTCGCCGCAGCCGCGGTGGGCGTCGGCCCGGACGTGGAGGCGTTCATCGAGCCGTGCGGACCGCTCGTCACCCGCTGGGTGCGGGGCGAGTCCCTGCACGCGCGCGACCTCCGCCGTCCCGATGTGCTGCGGCGTGTCGCGACGTCGCTGCGGGCGTTCCACGGCGGGCCGCCGCTCCCGCGCCGCTTCGACTCCTTCCGCGTCGTCGAGGAGCTCCGGTCGGCGGCATTCGCGCTCGGCGCCGAGATCCCGCCCGCGTACGCGTGGGCTCGGCAGGTCGCCCGGCGCGTCGCGGACGCGCGCGGCGCCGTGCCCGAGAGGCCGTGCCACAACGACCTCGCATGCGCGAACCTCATCGACGACCGCTCGCGGATCCGCATCGTCGACTGGGAGGTCGCCGGGATGGGCGACGTGCTCTTCGACCTCGCCTGCCTCGCCGTCGATGCCGGCCTCGACCCCGACGAGCGGCGGGTGTTGCTCGAGGCGTACGGGCGGTTCCCACGTCCCCGGGGCGAGCGGGCGCTCGAGCTGATGCGATTCATGGTCTGCTTCCGCGACGCGCTGTGGGGGATCGTCCAGGGCGCCGTTTCGGCGTCCGGGTACGACCACGACGCGTACGCCGCGGCGCGCTTCGCGGCGCTCGAGGCGATCGTCGAGGAGCCGGCCTTCACGGCGGCTCTGGACGGATGATGCTCAGTCCGGGGGCCGGAGCGCCGCGAACTGGTCCGTGATCTCGAGGGAGCGCCGGCGGAACCGGAAGAGCTCGGCCGGGCGGCCGCCACCCGGGCCGGGTGAGCGGTGCCGCCCAGTGGGCGTGAGCACACCGCGGCGCAGGAGCACCCGCTTCAGGTTCGTCGCCGACACCTCGTGCCCGAGGGCGGCCACGTAGACCTCCCGCAGTTCCGCCAACGTGAACGTCGCCGGGGCGAGGGCGAAGCCGACGTTCGAGTACGAGAGCTTGGCCCGCAGGCGGTCGCGGCCCGCGAGCACCAGTGGGCCGTGGGCGAACGCCATCGGGGGCAGCGCGTCGACGGGATGCCACGCGGTGTCGGCGGGCACGCCCGGGTCGACGCCGAGCGGCACGAGGCCGAGGTACGCGGTGGCGACCTCCCACTCACCCGGTGCCCGTCCCGGATCGGCCGTCGTGGCGAGCTGCTCGAGGTGCGCGACCTCGCGCACGTCCACCTTCGCGCTGAGGTGGCGGCGGATCGACCCCTCCAGCGTCTCCCCGGGGGCGAGCACGCCGCCGGGCAGCGCCCAGCGGCCTATGTCGGGCGCTCGCGCACGCTCCCAGAGCAGCACGCGCAGCGCGCCGTCGCGGACCTGCAGCACGACGCCGAGTGTCACCTGGAGTGGTCTGGTAGACTCGGGCAGGGGTTTCTGCCTCACAGTCTAAAACTACCAGGGAGAGGGACGGAATGCAGCGGTGGCTCATGCGGGGAGCGGCGCTCGGGGCGGCGGTGGGCCTGCTGGCGACCGTGGCTGGATGCGGTGGCGACGACTCGGCTACGGGGACGACTTCGGGGGAGGCGAGCGCTCGCGTCGGCCTGATCGCGGACGCCGGGCAGCTGAACGACAACGGCTTCAACGAGCTCGCCTTCAACGGCCTCAAGCGGGCGGAGGCGGAGCTCGGCATCGAGGGCAGGGTCGTCGAGGCGGCCTCGGCGGCCGACTACGTCCCGAACATGGCCTCGCTCGCCCGCCAGGGCTACGACCTGATCATCGGCGTCGGCTTTGCGCAAGGCGATGCGATCGC
>JAOUEK010000408.1 GCA_029858755.1 Thermoleophilia bacterium | reverse complement strand
AGTACCCGCCGTTCCGGCTCGACACGGGCCCGCACGAGACGCTGCACCTGAAGCAGGAAGAGACCGCGTGACGCCTGGCCGCCGCCCGGGGAGCCGCGAGCGCCCCGGGCGGACGGGTGGCGCCGGCTAGCGGCCCAGCTCGTCGAGCTGGGCCTCGATCACCTCACGGTCGTCGGGATCTGCCACCGAGTCGAGCTCCGCTCGGGCCAGCGTCGCGTAGTGCGCGGCCTGCGACGCGTCGCCCGCGGCGAGACGGGCCCGGGCCGCGACCTCGAACGCCGAGGCGAGATCCCAGTCTTCGAAGCCCTCTCCGCCCGCGCGGACGAGCTCGAGGCAACGCTCGGCGTGATGCAGCGCGGGCTCGGCCCGCCCGAGCGCCGCGTACACGCGGGAGCACTGGCCCTCGCCACGGGCGACCGCCGCCGCCGGCCCGATCTCGCCCCAGTGGTGGCGGGACGCGTGAGCGACGTGGATCAGCTCGTCGTCCTGCTCGGGGGCGCGGGCCTCGAGGGCGAGCAGCCGCCAGCTGCGATTGAAGAGGTCGACCGCCAGGCGGCGGTGGGTCGAGCTGTCGACGCTGTCGTCCACGTCTCCCCCTAGCCCATCTTGGCGATGACGCCATCCATCTCGTCCTCGGTGAAGCCGCGCATCGTCACCGAGCGCAGGTTCCCCGTCGACGCGAGGATGAGGTTGACCGCGGCGACCGTCTCGTCGTCGGGCGCGTCGACGAAGGCGACGAGGTCGTACTGGCCGGCGGTCCACAGGATCGACTCGATCGTGCCACCGTGACGCTCGACCACCTCCTTCGCGGCGCGGTAACGCAACACGGTGTCCTTGGCGCTCGCGGCACCCTGATCCGTCCAGCTGTAGAGGGCGACGTACTTGGGCATGTGTGCCTCCTCCTCGCCTCGGCCCCTGAGCGATCCCCCGGTCGGGAGAGGCTCGGTTGCGGGCCTGTCGTGCGACACGCTAACGCCGCTGTGCGGTCGGCGTAGGATCGGCCCATGACCCACCCGGCGCTCGACGATGCCGTGCTCGCCGAGGCGCGCCGGGTGCACGAGGCCGCCTCGCACGACCTCGACGTCGTGCTCGCCGACCTCGAGACGTGGGTCAACACGGACACGCCGGGCGGCGACATCAGCGCACTCGACAGGTTCGCGGCGGAGCTCGGGCATCTCGTGGAAGGGCACGGCCTGCACCCCGAGCTCGTGCCGGCCGGAGAGCGCGGCCTGTACCTGCACGCGTCGCTCGAGGGCGCCGGCACGGCACGCGTGGCGCTGCTCTGCCACCACGACACGGTGTTCCCGCACGGCACCGCGGCCGCGCGCCCGTTCCATCGCGACGCCGCGTGCTGCTACGGCCCCGGCGTCGCGGACATGAAGGGCGGGCTCGCCGTCGCCGTGCACGCAGCGCGGCTGCTCGCGCTCGGTCCACGGCCGTTCGCCCGGCTCGAGCTCGTCTCCGTCCCCGACGAGGAGTCACGGCCAACGGCGCCGGAGACAATCGACCGGCTCGACGGGTTCGACGCCGTCCTCTGCCTCGAGTGCGGCCGCCCCGACGGCGAGATCGTGTCGGCGCGGAAGGGCGCCATGTGGTTCCGGGTCGAAGCAGCGGGCCACCCCGCCCACGCCGGCGTCGAGCCGGACGTGGGGCGCAACGCGATCCATGCCCTGGCCACCGAGGCGATCCGCCTGCTCGGCCTCCACCACGCGCGAGTCGGCCTCACGCTCCAGCTGACGAGCATCACCGGCGGTGAAGGCCTGAACACCGTCCCCAGCCGGGCTTCGCTCACCGGTGACATGCGGGCGATCATGGCCGCCGACCTCGACTGGGCGATCGCCGAGGTGGCCGCCTTCGCACGGCACGACGGCGTCGAGCTCACCGTCGAGGACCTCGGCGGGCCGCCCGCCTACGAACGGACGCCAGACGTCGCCGCGCTGGCGGAGGCGGCGATCCTGATCGGCGGCGCGCTCGGCCACGTCTTCGGGGAGGCGCTGACCGGCGGCGTCTCGGACGGCTCCTGGACGGCCGCCCATGGGCTGCCGACGCTCGACGGGCTGGGGCCCGTCGGCGGGCTCGACCACGGCCCCAACGAGTACGTCGAGACGGCGACGATCCCCACGCGCTGCGGCGTCGTGGCCGGGCTCGTCGCCGCCGTCGACGCCGGCCTGCTCCGCGGCGCGCGCTAGCGCCGCGGCGCACGGCCATCGCCTCGCGCACGGCGCGCATCGGGACAGCGCCCTCCTGGGCAGTCCGCGGCCGTTCGGAGACGGAGACCGTCGCGGCCAACGGGGTCGGCGAGGAGCCCGCCCGGTGCGACGCGTTGATCCGCCTGCTCCGCAACCTTCAGCAGCCGCTCCGGGACGCCCCTACGGGGCGTCGTCGGTCTCGCGGACCGTGAACGGCAGGCGCCAGTCGGGGTCGGTGATCCCGTCGATCGTCAGCTGCCACACGTAGCGACCCGGCTCCAGCGGCAGCGGCCCCGCGTTGACCGCGACCGGGAAGTCGAGATCCGTCCCGGGCTTCAGCCCCGCGGGGCGGCCGACCTCGAACGGCGTGTCGTCGAAGACGACCACGGGCTCCTCGCCGCCGTCGGTGTCGACCATCACCGGTGCCCCATCGGCGTCGAAGAGCTCCAACCGCATGCTGTGGCGCTCGTTCGCCCGATCCCAGGGCACCTGCACGAGCAGCGCGATGCCGAACGGCACCGGATCCGGGCCCGTCAGCGACCAGCCGCCGCCGACGACCGTCAGCTTGCCGTCGGCGACCTGAGCGAAGTCAGCGAGCATCATCGTCGCCTTCACACGCGCGAGTCTC
>JAOUEK010000407.1 GCA_029858755.1 Thermoleophilia bacterium | reverse complement strand
TCCCGACGCCCTGCGCCGCCGCCGGATCCTCGCGGGTCGCGCGCAGCTGCCGGCCGAGCCGGCTCCGCTGGTAGGCGAACGCGACGACGATCACGATCAGCACGCCGACGGTCGCCTGCAGCGGGCCGGTCGTCTCGGGAACGAGCGGAAGCGTCGTCGCGCCCGGGCCGATCTTCGTCCACTCGCGGAGGAGGTTGTGTGTGATCTCGAGCACCGCGAAGGTGGCGATGCCGGCGGCGAGCCCCGACAGCCGCATCAGCGGGATGCCCACCAGCAACGCGAAGACGCCGCCGACGAGCGCCGCCAACCCGAGCGAGGGGACGTTGCCGATCGTGTGATCGCGGAGCAGCGGGAACAGGTCGGTGAGCACGCCTTGCTTCGAGTCCTGCGGGATCGTCATCACGCCGGCCGCGAACGCGCCGACGGCGACGAAGCTGATCTGGCCGAAGGACAGCACCCCGGAGTTGCCGACGAAGACGTAGATGGCGACGACCATCGCGACGGCGACGATCGCGTCCAGGAAGTAGATCTGCGTGGAGCGCGAGACCGTCGTCGACAGCAGCCCCGCGGCGACGACGAGCGCCACCGGGCCCGCGAGCTGCACGACCGCCTCGACATGCCTGCTCGCACGGCCCGTCATCGGGAGCTCACACCCGCTCCGCGAGCGACGAGCCGCCCCGGGCGAAGAGACCCGCAGGGCGCACGAGGAGGACGACGACCACGAGGGCGAACAACACCGAGTCGAGGAACACCGTCTGATCGGTGGGGAGCGCCGCGTAGATGATGTCGGAGGCGAAGCCGATCACGAAGCCGCCGAGCGTCGCCGTCCACAGCCGGTCGATCCCCCCGACGACGACGCCGACGAGCACGACGATCGTCGGCTTCAGGCCGAAGCTCGGGTCGACGAGGGGCTGCTCGACGGTGAGGATCACGGCGACGGTCGCCGCGAGCAGCCCGGACAGCACCACGGCCAGCCCGATCACGCGGTTCGCGCGCACTCCGAGCAGGCGGGCGGTCGGGAAGTCCACCGCGGCAGCCCTCATCTGCAAGCCGATCGTCGTCTTCCCGAGCAGGAGGGCGAGCGCTGCGAGCGAGACGGCGGCGACGACGATCGTCACCAGCACGATCTTGCGCACGTCGGTGCCCCACACCGTCACCGCCTGGTTGAGCGACGCGATCGACGCTGCCGGCTCGCCGATCGTGCCGTCGCGGACGTCGATCAGCAGCGCCGCGTTCTGCAACAGGAACGCGACCGCGAACGTCGTCACGAGCATCACGGCCGGCGACTGCGTGCGCAGCGGCCGGAAAACCAGGCGGTCCATCGCCACGGAGAGGGCGAGTACGACGGCGAAGCAGAAGACGATGCCCTGGGTCACCGACCAGCCCCTGTCCGAGGCGAAGGCGAGCGCGTACGCGCCGGCCATGATCAGCTGCCCGTAGGCGAAGTTGACGAGCCTGAGCACGCCGAAGACGAGGCCGATGCCGACCGCCATCAACGCGTAGACGGCGCCCTGGCCGAGGGCGTCCACGAGATCCTGCCGATCGATGTCGGAGACGGCGGCGAGGAACTGCGGGAGCAGCGAGCTCACGACAGGTAGGCGGCCACCATGCGCTCGGTGTCCGACGCGTCGGCGGGGGTCAGGGTGAGCCGGATCTCGCCGTTGGCGAGCAGGTACGTGCGGTCTGCGAACGCCACGGTGCGCTGCGCGCGTTGCTCCACGAGCAGCACGGCGATACCGCGGTCCCGGATCGCGGCGAGCGCCTCGAAGACGACGTCGACGATCTTCGGCGCCAGCCCCAGAGACGGCTCGTCCAGCAGCAGCACGACCGGGTCGGCGACGAGAGCCCTGGCGATCGCGAGCTGCTGCTGCTGGCCCCCGGACAGCGCTCCGGCCTGGCGGCCCCGGAACTCGTGGACGATCGGGAAGAGGTCGAAGACGGATGCCAGGTCGTCGGCGGCGCCCGCACGCGTCCGGCGCCCCGCCAGCCCGAGGCGGAGGTTCTCCTCGACGGTCAGGCCGGAGAAGATGCGCCGCCCCTCGGGCACCAGTGCCATCCCGGAGCGTGCCACCGCCTCCGGCGGCTTGCCGACGAGCGAGCGGCCGGCGAGCCGGACGTCTCCCCCCGACACCGAGACGAGACCCATCAGCGCGTGCAGGGTGCTCGACTTGCCGGCGCCGTTGGGCCCGATCAGGCCGACGATCTCCCCCGTGCCCACGCTCAGGGTGAGCGCACGGACGGCGTCGACGCCCCCGTAGCGCACGACGAGGCCGTCGACCTCGAGCACGGCGCCGTTCGCGGTCACTCGGTGTCCTCCACCACCGCGCTCTCCCCCAGGTACGCCGCGGCGACGTCGAGGTTGGCCCGGATCTGGTCGGGGGTGCCCTCCGCCAGCATCCGCCCTTGGTCGAGCACCTGGATCCGGTCGCACACCTCCATGATCAGCGCCATGTTGTGATCGATCAGCAAGACGCCGGCGTCGTGGTCGTCGCGCACCGAGCGGATCACGGCGGCAAACTCCGGCACCTCTGCCTCGGGCAGCCCGGCTGCGGGCTCGTCCATGAGCACGAACCGCGGCTCGGTGGCCAGGGCCCGTGCAACCCCGAGCCGCCGCTCGTCGCCGTGCGCCAGCGCCCCGGCGGGGGCGGTCGCGTACGGGACGAGGCGGAGCATGCCGAGCAGCTCGTCGGCCCGCCGGCGCGCCTCCCTGGGGCCGGCGCCGACGCCGAGCGCCGCCACCTCGACGTTCTCGCGGACAGTGAAGCTCCGGAACGACCGGCTGTGCTGGAAGGTGCGCGCCAGACCGTGGCGACCGCGCCGGTGAGCG
>JAOUEK010000406.1 GCA_029858755.1 Thermoleophilia bacterium | reverse complement strand
CGGGATCACGCCGACCCTCGTCCAGCCCATGCGCCCGTAGAGCCGCTCCGCCGCATCGCCGGTGACGGTGTCCAGCACGAGCAGCGTCTTCCCCTCCGCGCGCGCCTGAGCCTCCGCTGCTTCCATCAGCGCCCGGGCGATGCCGCGCCGGCGCGCAGAGCGTCGGACGAGCAGCTGCTGGACCTCAGCCCGGTGGGGTGAGTTGGGCTGCTGGGCGAGCGCCAGCTGCACTGTGCCGACGAGCTCCTGCCCCAGGTAGGCGGCGAGCAGCACCCGGCGGCCCCGCTCGACGTCTTCGGCGACGGCGGCGAAGGCGGTGCGCGACTGCTCCTGCGAGAAGGGCGCCAGGTAACGAACCGACGCGCCTCCGTTGACGCAGTCGACGAGCACACCGGCGAGCGCGTCGAGCTCGGCACGAGCCTCTGCGGGGCCGAGGCGCCGAATCTCGATCTGCTCGCCGCCCGTCATCGTGGTCGAGTCTCGCATCGACGATGCCCCGCCGTGGAGAGCTTCAGCGGCGGTCGCGAAGGACGATCTGCGCCGCCGCGATCGCGACGACCCACACCGGGACGACGGTGATCAGGAACGGCCGTAGCGTGTCGCTCGCCGAGTGCGAGTGCAGGTCGAAGGCACGGAAGACGAGCACGGTGCCCGCGAGCAGGAACACTCCCCCGAGCGACAGCGACAGCGTCCGCCACCTCATGCCGTGATCGTAGACGTGAGCCTGGTCGCTCGAGCCGGCTCGGGTGCGCTACGTCGGCCCGGCGCCGCTGCGGATCGCTGACGCCCGGACGGCGAGATCTCGCCGGTCGATCACGGCCGGGTGAGCGCTGTCGATCAGGCCTCCGAGCGTCCCGCGCGAGCAGAGGAGGACGTCGTCGACGACCTCCTCGGCCGGGGTGACCTCGCCGTTGCAGTCGTGCCACGCCATCTCCATCAGCTCGAGCACGTGAGCGACTCTTCGGATCGTCACGGCGTCGTCGCCGAAGACGGCGACCACTCGGGGCCTCCGCTCCTCGAACCGCTCGGCCCTGCCAACGGCCATCGGCGGAGCATGCCACCCGCTCCCGACGCCGCACGGAGGGCGGAGAGCCAGGCACCGGTGCCCGAGACGGCGAACAGCTGCCGGTCGCCCGGGGCGCCCTCGGGCGCCGCAGACCCGCGCTCGCGGAACTGGCTGCCCGAGCCCGTGACACGATCCGTTACGGCCCTGGAGACGATCACCTCTCCCGGCCGGGCTGCGCGGCGACCCAGGCGCCTGTGTGCACGGCGATCCCGCCCACCTTGCCGTCGAGCTGCTCGCACTCGTCCGTGTGCAGCCCGGCGCGGACGTCGAGCCCGAGGTCACGCACGGAGTCGACGATCGCCGGAGCTTCGGGTTCCCGTCGAGCGCCCGCCGGAAGCCGCCCCGGTAGGCACCTTGCCCGCGAGCAGCAGCTCGGTCCGCTGCTCGGGACGGGGATGCACCCGGTCGCGGCACGACCGGGTGTCGTTCGACTGCGTCGGGCCGGGCGTCGGCGCCGAACCGACTACGCCTCGACGAGCATCACCACCGTCTCGGGCACGACACCGTCGTGCTGCATGGCGTCGGCCGCGGCCTGCGTCTGCATCGCGGCGTTCACGGCGTCGAGATCGGCGACGTCCATCACGAGCCCGACGCGCGTCGGGTTCTGGGGGTCGACGAACGTCCGGATGTTGCTGACGCCGAGCGGGCCGAAGAACTCCTCACGTCTCGGCGACGAGAGCCAGTGATCCTTGTCCTTCACGTCGTGGTAGGCCATCACGGTGGGCATCGCGTCCTCCTGGTCGAGTCGTGGACGCCCGCGATCCTAGTCGGTCGAGCCCGACACATGGAACCGAGCGCCGGACGCCGGCGTGACCGTCGTCGAGCGAGCGACGCGCCGACTCGCGACGGGCTCGCGGGGGGCTTCAGAAGCGGTCGAGCGTCGGGAAGGCCGTGGTGGCGGCGAGGCAGTCCTGGAGATAGACCGCGGTGCCGAGGTCGCCGGTCCAGAGCGTGTGGCGACCGCGCCCGTGGCGGGCGGTGGCGCGCTCGATCTGCTCGATCGCGTGCATGGCGAACGCGCGCGCACGTGTGAGCCAGCGCTCGTCGCCGGTGCGCTCGAGCAACTTCAGGAAGGCGTACCCGTTGCCGGCGGTGCCGTGGCAGAGGCCGGCGCCCTTGCGCAGGGGCCCCGCCCGCCACGTCAGCTCGCCGCCCGCGAGGAGCAGCTCCGTCAACGGCTCGTCGTGCGGTGCGAGTGACGCGAGCGAGGCGACGATCCCGGGGGCGCCGTGGCACCACTGGGTGCGGATCGGCTGCGAGCTGCCCGGTCGAGGCTCCTCGGGTGTCGGCGGCCACTGGCAGAGGCCGTCGGCGCGTCGTGCGTGGGCGCCGACTGTCGCGATCGCGCGCCGCTCGAGCTCGGTGCGGCGGTCGGGCGGGAGCAGGTCGCCGCGGGCGAGCGCGAAGACGTTGCCCGCGAAGCCGTGTGCCGGCCCCAGGTAGCGGACGCGGCTGCCGTACAACTCCTGGAGCCAGAGGTCGTCGTGCCATGCCCCCCACAGCAGCTCCGCCGAGTCGTGCCACGCCTCGCGCCAGCGCTCGTCTCCCGTCCGCTCGTGGAGCACCTGGGCGGCGATCATCGTCCCCGGCGATCCCCACATCAGCTCCAAGGACGGGTTCGCGCGGTTGGCCCGCACGACCTCGAGCAGGCGCTCCTCCTGCCACGGCGCGGGCGCGAGCGTGTGGGCGACGAGGAGGATCCCGGACTCCCCGCCCCACAGGGACGGCACGGGGCCCTCGACGAGGTCCTGGAAGTCCGGCC
>JAOUEK010000405.1 GCA_029858755.1 Thermoleophilia bacterium | reverse complement strand
GCGGGCGACCGCGCTCACGCCACCACCTGCCTCTCCCAGGCGTAGACGACTCCACCCGCAGATCGCGAATCCGCAAGAGCGGATCCGCGATCGCGCACACCCCTCAAGCGGCCGCTGACGCGGCCGATGCCCCGGTCGATCGACACGCCCGCGCTCACGCCACCACCTGCCTCTCCCAGGCGTAGACGACTCCCGGCTCGGGCTCCCACATGCGGGCGTCCGCCGACCCGGGGAGGACGGCGATCGCCCGCCACTCGGATCCCATCGCCACCCAGTCGTCGGTCTCGGCGAGCACCGCGGGCTTGCAGGCGATCGGGTCGCGCAGCACCGCGAAGCCGTCGGTGGTGCCGACGAGGAAGGTGTAGAAGCCGTCCAGGTCGGCGAGGCAGCCCTCCAGGGCCTGCTCGAGCGTCGCGCCCTCACGCAGCCGCCACGCCACGTAGCCGGCAGCGACCTCCGTGTCGTTCTCGGTCCAGAACTCGATCCCCTCCCGGCGCAGCTCGCGCCGCAGCCGGTTGTGGTTGGACAGCGAGCCGTTGTGCACCAGGCAGACGTCGAGCCCGGTGGAGAACGGGTGCGAGCCCTCCGTCGTGACACGGCTCTCCGTGGCCATGCGCGTGTGCCCGAGCGCATGCGTGCCCTGCAGCTCGGAGAGGCGGAATCGCTCGGCGAACAGCTCCGGCCGACCGGTCTCCTTGTAGATCTCGATCGCGCGGCCTGCGCTCATCACCCGGAGCGCCGGGTGCGCGCGGCGCACCCAGGCCTCGGCCGCGCTGGGCTCCGCCTCGACGGTGACCACGGCGTGGTTCGCCCGCGCCTCGACGGCGGCCTCACCGCCGACGGCGTCCGCAAGCCCGGCGGCAACCGCGCCCCAGGCGATGGCCGGGTCGGCTGACTGCAGCGTCAGCTTCGACCAGCCCTCCGCGACCGGGTCCCGGTAGACGGCGACGCCCGCGCTGTCCGGGCCGCGATCCGACATCTGCACGAGCATCGCCTCGAGGTGCTCCCCGAGGCGCTCCTCGACCTCCGCCGATTTCGCGAAGAGCCCGACGATCCCGCACATTCCCCTGTCCTCCTCGACCCTGACGGACTATGTGGCAACCCTCCACCCACGAGGGCCTGATCAGCAGTGTACGCCCGGTGGGTGCGGCGCCGCGGCACACAGTTGCCCGTTCCCATGTGTAGAGGCTGCACACATGACGCTCTCCGTCGTCCATGCCCCGATGCGCATCACCCGGGGCACCGCGCCCGCGGCCCGACGCCGACTCAGAAGCGGGTCAGGTACTCACGCAGCTCCCAGTCGGTCACCTGCTCGTGGTAGCGGAACCACTCGTCGCGCTTCACCCTGACGAAGTAGTCGACGTAGTCCTCCCGCGCCGTCGTCCCGAGGGCTGCGCGCAGCACCTCGTCGGCCTCGAGCTCCTGCGTGGCGTCGAGCAGGTTCGCCGGCAGCGAGCGCAGCCCGCGCGCGGTCAGCTCGTGGTAGTCGAACGCGTACAGGTTCTCGTTGTTCGGCTCGCCGGCGTCGAGGCCCTTGTCGACCCCGTCCAGCCCCGAGGCGAGCACCGCCGCTGCCGCCAGGTAGGGGTTGCAGGAGCCGTCGATCGTCCGATCCTCGATGCGCCCCGGGCCCGGGATGCGCAGCATCTGGGTGCGGTTGTTGTACCCGTAGGAGATCCACACCGGCGACCACGTGGCGCCGCTCGAGGTCGTGCCCGGCTTCAGCCGCTTGTAGGAGTTGACCGTCGGGGCCGTGATCGCGCTGTACGCGCGCGCGTGGGCCTTGAGACCGCCGATGAACGCGTACCCGGTCTCGGAGAGCCCCAGGCCGCGAGGGTCGGCCTCGTCGAGCAGGACGTTGTCCCCGTCGCGCCACAGCGACATGTGGAAGTGACAGCCGTTCCCCGTGAGATGCGTGAACGGCTTGGGCATGAACGTCGCGATCATCCCGTGCTGCTCCGCGAGCGTGTGCACCATGTAGCGGAAGAAGATGGCGCGGTCGCAGGTGACGAGCGCGTCGTCGTACGTGAAGTTCTGCTCGAACTGGCCGTTGGCGTCCTCGTGGTCGTTCGCGTAGTTGCCCCAGCCGAGCTCGTTGCAGTAGCGGGAGACCGTGGTCAGGAAGTCGTACTGCCGCGTGAGCCCGGCCATGTCGTAGCAGGGCTTGTCGAGCGTGTCGTACCGGTCGGCGACCTCGATCGAGCCGTCCTCGCGCAGGTGGACGAGGAAGTACTCGAGCTCGATCCCGATCTTGAACTCGTAGCCCTGCTCCCTCGCACGGGCGAGCACGTTGCGGAGGATCGTGCGCGGGCAGTACGGCCACGGCTCGCCTTCGACGGTGACGTCGCACGCGAAGCGCGCGAGGTTCGGCTGCCACGGCACGGGCGTGAAGCTGCCGAGATCGGGGATCGCGGCGATGTCCGGGTCGCTGGGCTTCTGGCCGATCTCGCCGGCCGCGAAGCCGGCGAAGCCCGCTCCGTCGGTGACGAGGTCGTCGAGGTTCGCCGCCGGCACGAGCTTCGCGCTGGGCCGGGCGTACATGTCCACGAACTGGGCGAAGAAGAACTCGATCCCGCGCTTCTCCACCTCGTTCCTGATCTGCTTCAGCGTGGCCGCTTCGGGGGCCATGTCTCGTCCTCCTCGTCGGGTCCGGCCTTCCTACCACCCGTCGCGGCGACGGGCGACGGTGCAATCCTCCACCATTCCGCGCGGCGGTGTGTCGAAGGCGGTGCCGGCTAGCCCGGCCGCCTCGGCCGCTCGCCGCCGGGCGCGAGGACGTCGCGCAGCCGGACGAGCTTCACGGCGATCTCGACCATCAGCCAGTCGTCCTCGCGCAGGTCGAG
>JAOUEK010000404.1 GCA_029858755.1 Thermoleophilia bacterium | reverse complement strand
GTCGCCGTTCCGCCTGCCCCGCCACGGGCGAGCGCAGAGAGCCGGGCGACGCTTCCGGCGCTGACGCCGGCTGAGGGCGCCCCTCCGGCTCCGCGCGCTCGCGCGACCGCGCGACGGCCGCCTGCTCCGTTGCCGCCCGTGGTGCCTCGCGCGGCGGAGCCGCCCGCGACCGTCCCCTCTGCGGCTCGTCTCGTGCGCCGTCGTCACGGCGCGCCAGGCGCGGGGAAGGCGCGCGCCGGCGGCGAGATCGGGACGGGCGCCGTGCGCTCGGCGGAGCCGGGGGCCGGTCGCGACGGGCGCCGCTCCGGCCTGCCGGCAGGGCTCGTGCTCCTCTTCGGTGCGTCGGCCGCGCTCGCCGCAGTCGCGACCGCCCTCCGTAGAATCGATCGACGTGGAGCCCTACTACGTCACGACACCGATCTACTACGTCAACTCGACGCCCCACATCGGGCACGCGTACACGACGATCGCGGCCGACATCCTGGCGCGTCACCAGCGGCAGCGCGGGAGGGACACGTTCTTCCTCACCGGGGTCGACGAGCACGCCTCGAAGGTGGCCCGGGTCGCCGCGGAGCAGGGCCTCGCGCCGCAGGAGTATGCGGATCGCATCGAGGGCGTCTGGCGCGAGCTGCCCGCGCGGCTCCTCGCCGAGAACGACTTCTTCATCCGCACCAGCGATGACGGGCACAAGCGCTTCGTCCAGGACTTCCTACAGCGGATCCGAGACAACGGCCGCGACGACATCTACCAGGACGTGTACGCAGGCCTGTACTGCGTCGGGTGCGAGGCGTTCAAGACCGAGGCGGACCTCGTCGACGGGCTGTGCCCGGAGCACGATCGGGAGCCCGAGTGGATCGAGGAGACGAACTGGTTCTTCCGCCTCTCCGCGTACCAGGGCCGCCTGCTCCAGCTCTACGACGCGCGACCGGACTTCGTCCTGCCGAGATTCCGCGCCAACGAGGCACGGAGCTTCATCGAGGGCGGCCTCCAGGACTTCTCGATCAGCCGGGCGGGACAGCCGTGGGGCATCCCGATCCCGTGGGACCCCGATCAGGTCGCGTACGTCTGGGCGGATGCCCTCGTCAACTACCTCAGCGCACTCACGTACGCCCGCGAAGGCGAGGACCTGAGGGAGCGGTACTGGCCGTCCGTCCGGCACCTGCTCGCCAAGGACATCCTCCGCTTCCACTGCGTCTACTGGCCCGCGCTCCTGCTCGCCGCCGGCTATGACGTGCCGCACCAGCTCTTCGTGCACGGCTGGCTGCTGCTCGACGACCGCAAGATCTCGAAGTCGCGCGGCAACATCGTCGACCCGCTCGACCTGATCGACCTCTACGGCGCCGACGCCGTGCGCTTCTGGTGCGCACGCTCGGTCTCGTTCGGCCAGGACGGGAGCGCATCCGTCGACGGCCTTCGCGATCGGTACGAGCGGGAGCTCGGAAACGACCTCGGAAACCTGCTCTCGCGAACCACTGCGATGGTCGCGCGCTACCGCGACGGAGAGCTACGCGCCGTCCCCGATCCGGCCTCGGACGTGGCCCGCCTGGTCGGGCCGCTGGGCGCGGACGTCGCCGACCGCCTCGACGCCTACGACATCACAGGCTCCCTGGAGCGGGTCTGGGAGGTCGTCCGCGGTCTCAATCGGCACGTGGAGGCATCCGCTCCGTGGCAGCTCGCGAAGGACGCCGAGCGGGAGCAGGAGCTCGACCGGGTCCTCTACGACCTCGTCGACGGGCTCCGTGTCGTGGCCGTGGCGCTGCACGCGTTCCTGCCGGCCGCCTCGGAGCAGATCCTCGCCGCGCTCCGCGTGTCGCCCGATGTGAGCTGGGCCGGCGTCGCCTACGGGCTCACCGGCACGGCGAGCAAGATCGAGGCGGCCGCGCCGTTGTTCCCGCGCCTCGACGTCCAGACGGCGTGATCGACACGCACGCGCACCTCGACGCGTGCGACGAGCCAGCCGGCACCCTCGTCGAGCGGGCGCGGCGGGCGGGCGTGACGACCATCGTCACGATCGGCACCGGCATCGACTCGTGCCGTGCTGCGCTCGCCATTGCGGAGAAGGAGGATGCTGTCGTGGCGGCGCTCGGGATCGACCCGCATCGGGCGGCAACGCCGGAGGCGCATCGGGTGGACGAGCTGCGCGCGCTCCTCGCGCACCCGCGCGTCGTGGCCGTCGGCGAGACCGGCCTCGACGCGCACCACGGCGCCGACACCATGGCCGAGCAGCTCGCGCTCTTCGAGCAGCAGCTCGCGCTCGCAGCGGACGTGGGACTCCCGATCGTGGTGCACTGCCGCGAGGCCGCGGCGGCCACGGCCGACCTGCTCGCCGCGTTTCCCGGGACCGTGATCCTCCACTGCTTCTCGGAGCCGGATCTGCTCGCGCCGGCCGTCGACAACGGCTGGTACGTGTCCTTCGCGGGCAATGTCACGTACCCGAGAGCCGGCGTCCTCCGCGACGCGGCGGCGAGCGTGTCGCGCGACCGGGTCCTGGTCGAGACCGACAGCCCGTACCTCTCGCCGCAGCCGGTGCGCGGGCGGCGCAACGAGCCCGCGAACGTCGTCCACACGCTCGGCACGCTTGCCGAGGCGCGGGGAGAAGACGCGAGCGCTCTGGAGAGGGCGATCGATGCCAACGCCCGCATCGCGTTCGGCCTCTGAGCACGTGCCCCGGGTCACTCCCAAGAAGGCGCTCGGCCAGCACTTCCTCGTCGACCCGAACATCCTCAGCGTGATCGACCGGCTCGCCGACCTCGAAGCAGGTGACGTCGTGCTCGAGGTCGGGCCAGGTCTCGGGGTGCTCACGCGCCACCTCGCGGAGCGCGTCTCGCTGGTGCACGCCGTGGAG
>JAOUEK010000402.1 GCA_029858755.1 Thermoleophilia bacterium | reverse complement strand
GCCGGCGGCGGAAGACCTAACCTCTACCACGTGACCGACAACGAGTGGTCGATGCGCGAGTACGGCTCGCAGGCGGTCGTGTGGCAGACGGCGATCAACCCGGTGGTCGCGCTCGAGCTGCTCCACGAGGGCACGTGGTCGGGCGCGGGCGTGCTCGGCCCGGAGGCGTTCCCCGCGACCCCGTTCCTGGAGAAGCTCGAGGCGTACGGCGCGCCGCACGGCGTGCTCGAGCTCGAGCCGTAGGCGCCCTGCCGGCGGGGTGAGGCTGAAGCCTCACCCCCGGGGCCAGGCTTCAGCCTCACCCCGCCGTTTGCGGCCTGTCGATCCAGACGCGTCTCGATCGTCGTAGGGGCGATGAGCCGTCGAGCGCATAGGATGCCGCCATGGCAGTGGTGAGGCTCCGCGCTCCGCTGTCCGAGCTCGCAGGCGGGCGCGAGCACGACCTCGAGGGCACGACCGTCCGCGAGCTGCTCCGCGCCCTCGAGCGCTCCTGCCCGGCTGTCGCCGGTTGGGTGCTCGACGAGAGGGGCCACGTCCGGGAGCACATCAACGTCTACGTCAATGCCGAGCCCGCGCGGGAGGAGACCGCGGTCGCGGACGGCGACCGCGTGCACGTCCTGCCCTCGATCACAGGAGGATGATTCGATGACCGAGCTTCTCGTGGGAACCCGCAAGGGGCTGTTCGCCCTCGGCGGCGAGCCGGGCGGGCCGTTCGAGGTGACCGCCCGGGCGTTCGCCGGCGAGCCCGTCGAGTACGCGATGCGTGACGCGCGCAGCGGCCGCACCCTCGCTGCGACGACGTCGCCGTTCTACGGGCCGAAGATCTGGGTCACCGACGACCCCGCGGGCGACTGGGAGCAGGCGGACGGCGTGGCGCTGCCCGAGGGCGGCGACGCCTCACTGGCGCGGATCTGGGTGATCGTGCCGGGCGAGGAAGACGGTCTCCTCTACGCGGGCGGCGACCCCGGCGTCCTCTTCGAGAGCCGCGACGGCGGTTCCACCTGGGCCCTCAACGAGGGGCTCTGGGGGCACCCGACGCGACCCGACTGGTCGCCCGGCAACGGCGGGCTGTGCCTGCACACGATCGTGCCCTGGCCCGGCGACCCCGGCCGCCTGCTGGTCGCGATCTCGGCCGTCGGTGTCTGGCTGTCGGACGACGCCGGTGCAACCTGGCGCCACTCGAACGAGGGCATCGTCCCCCGCTACCTCCCCGAGGAGGCGCGCGGCAACCCGATCGCCCACTGCGTCCACGACGTCCGCCGCGCCCCCACCCGTCCGGAACGACTGTTCATGCAGTTCCACGACGGCGTCTACCGCTCGGACGACGGCGGCGCCAGCTGGCTCGACATCGCCACGGGCACCGACCTCCCCTCGGACTTCGGCTTCCCCGTCGTCGTCGACCCCGCCGACCCCGAGAGCGCCTACGTGATCCCGCTCGTCGGCGCGTTGGACCGCACCACACCGGGGGGCGTGGTCGAGGTGTGGGAGACGCGCGACGCCGGCGCGACGTGGGCGTCCCGCAGCGACGGCCTGCCGGCCGGCGACGCCTACCTGACGATCCTCCGCGAGGCATTCGACTCCGCGGGCGCCGGCGACGCGCTCGAGCTCTACTTCGGCGCCACCTCGGGCGACGTCTTCGGCTCGGGCGACGCCGCCGGCTCGTGGTTCACCGTCGCCGACCACCTGCCGCCCGTGTACTCGGTGCGGACCGCGTGACACGGGGCGGCGCCTCGCGGCGGGAGCACGATCCGTCGCGCTGAAGCCGGCCCCGCGGCGCCCGCACGGGCGTCGGGCTGAAGCTCGCGTTCCCCGTCTGGGCTCAGCCGTCTAAGCCGACGGCCTCGACGCGCTCCGGCGCGATGCGCACCGTGACCCGGCGCTCGCCCGGCCGACGCCACTGGTACGCGTCGTGGCCGAGGTACTTCGTGGCGAGCCGGTCGATCTGGGCCTCTGCCCCGTCGTCCACGAGCGTCGCGGAGCCGCTGATCGCGACCCACCGGAATGCGTTGCCCGGGTCGACGACGATCAGCGAGACGCGCGGGTCGCGCGCGATGTTGCGGGTCTTGACGCGTCCTCGAGCCGTGTTGATGGAGACGCCGCCCTCGTCCACGTCGACCCAGACGACGGTCGAGTGCGCCGATCCGTCGGCACGCAGGTCGGTGACGACGCCGACGAACGGGTTGTCTCGCAGGAAGGCCGCCTGTGCGTCGGTGAGTGCGGTCACGTCGCCTCCTCGTTGTGGTCGGGCGGTCACCGGGGACAACGCCGCGCACGGTGGCTGCTATTCCGCCCGCGGGTTGCGGACTACACGGTGGTGGGGATGTCCGCGATCTCGCCGTCGGCGATCTTCTGCTCCACCTCGGCGACCGCGTCCAGGTCCTCCTGCGGCACCCGGTCGCTGACCGTGCCGAGCCCCACGCCGTCCTGGTCGAGCCCGAAGACCGTGTCGCCCCCGCCCTGCCACGTCCCCTCGAGGATGGACTGGATGGGGAGGAACACGGCCGTGTCGACGCCCTTGAGCGCGCTCGTGAGGACGTGCGGGCCGAGGAACGACTGGTCGGCGTCGACGCCGATGCCCCAGGCGCCCTCGTCCTTCGCCGCGGAGAGCGCGCCCAGCCCGCACAGCCCGGCGACCTGGAACACGACCTTCGAGCCGCGCGCGATCTGGTCGAGGGCGAGCTCCTTGCACTTCGCCTGATCCTCCCAGTCCTGCGAGTACGAGAACACGACCTTCGTCCCGGGCACCGCGGCCAGCGCGCCGGCGCGGTAGCCGGCGATGAAGCGGTCGACGGGCGGCTCCTTGAAACCGCCCACGGCGCTGATCGTCGTTCCGCCCTCGCGCTTCGCG
>JAOUEK010000403.1 GCA_029858755.1 Thermoleophilia bacterium | reverse complement strand
ACGCCCACCGCCTGCTTGCCGGGAATCGGCGCGAGGATGCGGATCTCGGTGGTGGCGAGCGCGTAGGAGAGGTCGTCCTTGAGCGCCGCCACCTTCGACACCTTGGTGCCCGGCGCGAGCTGGAGCTCGTAGCGCACCACCCGGGGGCCCGCGATCGTGCCCACGATCACCGCGTCGATGCCGAAGTGGGCGAGCGTTTGCACGAGCAGCTCGGCGGTGCGGCGGCTCGCCTCCTCTCCGTTCCCCCGCGCCGGTGGCGACGGCTTGAGCACGCTGCGGTCGGGCAGGCGGTAGCCGTGCGTGTGCGGCATCGCGAACGGGAGCGACGTCGCATCGTCGAGCGTCGGCTCGTCGGCGTGGCCCTCGTGGAGCAGGGAGCCGGGCTCGACGCTCGGCGGCGCCACCACGTCGGGAAAGGCCTCGACGCCGTCCACGGGCGAACGCGGGGGGCCGGTGAGCAGGGTCGGCGGGTGTGGCTCGACGCTCGCGGCGCGCTCGCCGGAGCGGTCGAGCCGCTCCAGCGACCGGCGCGCGGTGCTACCCGCCCTCCGCACGGCCGCTCCCGAGCGGCGCAGCAGCGCCCCTGCCGAAGCCCCGGTGACGAGCAGGGCGCCGGCGACGAAGAGAGCGACCCCCACGATCAGCGCGCCCGTCTCGCCGACCAGGTACGCCAGCCCACCGCCGAGGCCGGTGCCCACGATCCCGCCGTGATCCTTGCCGAGCCCGATCATCAGGCCGAGCGCGCCGACGGCGAGACCGGTGCGGAACGGCTTCACGTCCACCAGGACGCTGCGGACGAGCATCAGCGCGCCGACACCGACGAGCACGAGCGGCAGGACGTGCACCGCGCTCCCGAGGAGGTCGCGTGACCAGCGGACGACGTGCTCCCCGACCGGGCCGCCGTCCCACGACAGCCAGAGGACGCTCGCCAGCAGGAGGCCCGCCGTGACCATGGCGAGCCCCCACAGCTCGGGGTGGTGGTGGGAGCGAGTCGCGCGCTTCCGCTTCGCCGTGCGCACGCGCGAGGGGGAGCGCGGCCGAAGCTTGCGCCGCGGCTTTCGCTTCGTCGCCATGGGCTTGCTGCTTCTAGATGCGGAGGGCGTATCCTCCGCGACGTGCTGCCCGTCGTCGGGATCGCGGTTGCCGGGGCCTTCGGCGCCCTCGCTCGCTACGGGCTGGAGGGCCTGGTCAGCGACCGTGCACACGGGGCCTTCCCGTGGGGCACCTTCGTCGTCAACGTCAGCGGCTCGTTCCTGCTCGGCCTCGCCTTCGTGCTGATGACGGAGCGCACGGTGGTCGACCCGTGGCTGCGCTCCAGCCTCACGATCGGCTTCCTCGGCGCCTACACGACGTTCTCCACGCTCTCGTTCGAGAGCTACCGACTGCTCGAGGACGGCGCGCTCGGCCTCGCGCTCGCGAACACGCTCGGGAGCCTGGCAGCGGGGCTGGCCGCCGTCTACCTCGGCGTCGTGGCGGGGCGTGCGCTGTGAAGATCGAGGGCGAGGGCACGCTGCTCAGGATCTTCGTGGGCGAGTCCGACACCTGGCACGGCAAGCCCCTCTACCAGGCGATCGTCGAGCGCGTCCGGGAGGAAGGGCTCGCCGGGGCGACGGTCTTGCGCGGTATCGAGGGCTTCGGAGCCCACTCGCGGGTGCACACGACCCGCATCCTCCGTCTCAGCGAGGACCTCCCGGTCGTGATCGAGATCGTGGACACGGCCGAGCGGATCGCCGGCGTCCTGCCGCTCCTCGACGAGATGGTGCACGAGGGGCTCGTCACGCTGGAGCCGATCGAGATCATCGCGTACCGCGCGCCCGACGGCGCGCCGTGATTCGCCGCGCAGCGCGATGAGCAGGCGCGCGGGCAGGCGTCTCGCGGCGCGCGCCCGGCGGATCCCGCAGAACGTGCGCGCGGTGAGCGTCGTCTCGCTCGTCAACGATCTCGCGAGCGAGCTCGCCTACCCGGTCGTCCCCCTCTTCCTCACGGGCGTGCTCGGCGCGCCGGTCGCCGTCCTCGGCCTGATCGAGGGACTGGCCGAAGGCGCCGCCGTCTCGCTCGGCGCCGCCTCGGGATGGATCTCGGATCGCGCGGGGCGCCGCCGGGTGCCGTGGATCGGCGCCGGCTACACGCTCACTGCTCTTGCACGCGGACTCGTGGCTGCAGCCACGCACTGGTCGCTCGTGCTCGTGGGGCGGCTCCTCGACCGCGCCGGAAAGGCGCTGCGTACCGCGCCACGGGACGCCCTGATCCGCGACTCCTCGCCTCCCGGGCTCGTCGGGGAGAGCTTCGGCTTCCACCGAGCGCTCGACACGCTCGGCGCCTCGATCGGGCCGCTCGTCGCCGTCGCCCTACTCGCGGGTGGCGTCTCGCTGCGGGAGGTGCTGGTGCTCTCGCTCGTCCCGGGCGTGCTCGCCGTGCTCCTCGTCCGCCGCGTGCGCGAGGCCCCTGCGCGGTCGCATCGCTCGATGGCGCCGGCGACCGACGACGACGGGCTGCAGCCGGGCTTCTGGCTCGTGATCGCGACCGCCGCCGTGTTCTCGCTCGGGAACTCGAGCAACGCGTTCCTCTTGCTCCGCGCAGCAGATCTCGGGCTCTCCGCGACGCTCGTGATCCTCGCGTACGCGCTCTCGAATCTCGTCTACGCGTCGCTCTCGTGGCCGCTCGGGAGCCTCTCCGACCGCGTCCCGCGCACCCACGTGATCGCCGGTGGGCTCGCGGTGTATGGGGTCGTGTACCTCGGCTTCGCGGTCGCGGGCAGCGGCTGGCCCGTGTGGCCCCTCTTCGCGCTGTACGGCGTCTACCTGGCGGCGACCGACGGCGTGTTCAAGGCCTGGGTCGCCGATCACGT
>JAOUEK010000401.1 GCA_029858755.1 Thermoleophilia bacterium | reverse complement strand
CATCGCGAGCAGCAGGTTGAAGAGGAAGAACTGGCCGAGCGTGAGCGATCCCGAGACGACCATCCGCCCCGCGGCGAGCAGCACCGCGCCCTGTGCGAGCAGCGGCAGGAAGGAGAGCAGCGGCACGTAGAGGGCGCGCTGGCGGAACGCGCGCACCGTGGACGCGAAGACGCCGTTGGACGCGCGGTCGAACGCGGCCTGTCGGCGCTCCTCCTGCGCGAACGCCTTCACGACGTGGACGCCGACGATCGACTCCTCCGCCACGGTCGCCACCTCGCCGAGCCTCTGCTGCACGTCGCGCAGCACCGGGTGCGAGACGTGGCTGTAGCGGTACGCGACGGCGACCATCACCGGCGTGATCGCGAGCGCGATCAGCGCGAGCCGCCATTCGACGACGACGAGCACGACGGTCACCGAGGCGACGGTGATCACGTGCTGGAAGAAGAAGATCAGGCCGAAGCCGAGGAAGAAGCGCACCGACTGGAGGTCGACCGTGGCGCGGGACATCAGCTGCCCCGTCTGATGGCGGTCGTAGAAGCCGAAGGACAGGGCGAGCAGCCGGCCGTAGAGCCCCTCGCGCATGTCCCGCTCGATGCCGAGTGCCTGCCGGCCGGAGATCAGCCGGCGACCGGCCATCAACGCGGCCTTCGCGATCCCGACCAGGACGATCGCGGCGACCGCCCAGGCGAGCGTGCCGGTGCCCCGTCGCCGGTCGATGCCGTCGATCGTCTCCCCGATCAGCACCACGATCGCGATCGCAGACGCCTGGGAGAGGACGGCGAGGAGCGTCGAGACGGCGAGCGACGCCTTGTACGGCCGCAGGAAGCCGAGTAGCCGCACGAAGGTGCGGCGGTAGGGCACGTCGCTCATGCCGCCGAGGGTATCCGCGCATGCCGGGCACGGCCGAGCCCGCGCGGCGTCGCCGGCGGCGGCGCCCTACGCGGGGATCTGATACCCGGCCGGGAGGACGTCCGTCCCGCCGGGGTCGCGCACGTACCGACCGCTCTGCGTGCCCCGGACGAACCGGTAGCCGGTGCGGCGCTCGCCGCCGGCGCGGATGTGGCCGGCCACGTAGTCGCGCACGTCGCCGACACCGACCTGCAGCAGCTCGGCGAGCCGTTCCTCGATCTCCCTGGCCCGGTCGGCGTCGATCACGAGTCACAGTCAACCCTGGGGCCCGGATGGCGGCGCCGCGGGGGCACGGCGCTTGGGGGCCCGCCCCACCGGGATCGCTCCTCGCCGTGGCAGCGGCCCCGCTCCGGGCGGCCCGCAGGGCTGCTCTCCGCAGCCGAGGAGAGAGCGGCCGCGGGCAAGGCGATACGCTGTGGCACTGTGCCCATCGCGCAACGCAGCGAGATGCGGGCGCCGAGGAGCCTGGCGCACCGGATCGGGCGCTCGGGACACGGGACGACTACACGCCCCGGCATTGCTCGCGAGGACGGGAGAAGGAGGACGAGATGTCGAGAGAACGTGTTGCGGCTGCCGCTGTAGTCACGGTGCTGCTTGCGCTGACCGTCGCCGCCTGCGGGGGTAGTGGCGGAGGCGACGATCTGCTCGCGGCGATCGAGGACAAGGGGACGCTCACCGTCTCCACCGACCCGGCGTATCCGCCGCAGTCGGAGTTCAACAAGGACACGAACCAGTACGAGGGCTTCGACATCGACGTGGCGACGGAGATCGCCGAGCGCATGGGGGTGGAGATCGCCTGGGAGGCGCCTGCCTGGGACACGATCATCGCCGGCAACTGGAACGGGCGCTGGGACGTGTCGGTCGGCTCGATGACGATCACGCCCGAGCGCGCCGAGGTTCTCTACTTCACGCCGCCGTACTACTTCACGCCCGCCGCCTTCGCGGTACACGAGGACAACACGACGATCAGCGGGGTCAGCGACCTGAGCGGGAAGAAGATCGGCGCGTGCGGCGGGTGCACCTACGACCTCTACCTGCAGGACAAGCTCGAGATCTCACAGGACGAGTCCGGGGAGGGCCAGAAGATCCCGTCGCAGGTGGTCGACCCGAAGATCGTCACATCGGACACCGACTCGACGTCCATCCAGGACCTGTCTCTCGGCGACGGCCGCCGCCTCGACGCGGTCGTCTCCGCCCTGCCCACGCTGCAGGAGGCGATCAAGGCAGGCAAGCCGATCAAGATCGTCGGCCAGCCGCTCTACTACGAGCCACTGTCGGTCGCGATCGACCGGAAGTCGACCCTCGACCCCACGAGCCTCGTGGAGAAGATCTCGGAGATCATCGACGAGATGCACGCCGACGGGACGCTCTCGACGCTGTCGGAGAAGTGGTACGGAGCCGACCTCACCGTCAAGGAGAGCTCGTCGTAGGACGCCACGGGTCTCATCGTGAGCGGTAGCGGGGGCGGCGGCAGCACGTTCGGCGAGCCGCCGTCCCCGGCCGGCCCGCCGCCCGGCAGGCGCGAGAGGCTGGAGCTCCGGTCGGCCAGGGTCCCGTTCTCGGTCAAGCTCGCGGCCGTCTGGGCCGTGATCCTGTCCCTGCTCGTCGCGCTCTTCGCCGCATCCGGCTTCGACACCGCCTGGATGCGGGAGAACGCGACCTTCATCGCCAAGGGGATCACGTGGACGTTCATCATCGCGGCGCTCGCAATCGTGCTCGCCTCGCTGCTCGCCCTCCTCGGCGCACTCGGGCGTCTGTCGCGCAACGCCGTGGCGGTCGGCGTCACGGGCTTCTACACCTCGTTCTTCCGCGGCACCCCGCTGATCGTGCAGATGTTCCTCCTCTACCTCGCGCTGCCGCAGATCGGGCTCGCGCTCGGGCCCTTCTGGGCGGACCTGCTGACGCTCAACGTGCTCACGGCGGGCGTCCTGGCCCTCGGGCTC
>JAOUEK010000400.1 GCA_029858755.1 Thermoleophilia bacterium | reverse complement strand
CCCGCCGATCGGGGGGCGCGAGGACGCCGTCGTCGTCGACACGCGGCTGGCGGCGCGCGACCACGTCCTGCTCGAGGCCGGCGCCCACGACCGGTCGGCCCGGGTCAGCCCGGCCGACCTCGTGGCGGTCGCTCGCGCGACGACCGCCGACGTGTGCCTCGACTGACGCGCCGGAGGCAAGTGCGAAGCGGGGTGGGGCTGAAGCCTCACCCCGTGATGGGGGCCATCATCCCGGGATCAGGCTTCAGCCTGACCCCGACCGTTTGCCCCGCGGAGGCGAAGAGGCCGGCTCAGGGACTGCTCAGCGGGCGTCGTCGGCGCAGGAGACGTCGCCGGATCCCGGCGCGCTCGACCGGGAGCAGGAAGCCGAGCGACGCGAGGGCGAGCGGGTAGACGACCGTGAGCGCGATCGCGAGCGGCAGCCCTGCGTCGAGCAGCTTGCCGGCCGCGGCGAGCCCGATGCCGGCGCCGGCTGCCGTCGCCACCCGGCGCCACTGGTAGGGCACCGGGTAGATGCGCTGCGCCCACCATGCCATCCCGACGAACATGACCGCGTACGCGGCGACGGTCGCGACCGCGGCGCCCATCATCCCGTAGGGAGGGATGAGGGCCAGGTTGAGCCCGACGTTGACGACCGCGGCGGCACCGGTCACCACCCAGTTGAACTGGGTGCGCTTCTCCCGCCCGATGCCGATCGCGACCACGATGTACGCGCCGAAGGCGACCGCCGCGAAGGCGAGCGGGCCGACGACGCGCGAGGCCGGGGCGAAGGCGGGCGCCGCGAGCCAGTCGACGAGCCAGGGAGAGAGCAGCGCGAGGCCGGTCGCCACCCACGCCGAGGCCACGGTGAGGTAGGTGAGCACCCACGCGTACGTCCGACGGGCCTCGCCGTCGTCGGCGATCGAGTAGGCGAAGGCGGGCCACGCCATCCGGAACGCGGTCAGCAGCAGCACCATGGCAGAGGCGATGCGGACGCCGACCGAGTAGAGGCCCGTCTCGGCAGCGTCGGCCAGCGTGACGAGGAAGAAGCGGTCGGAGAAGCTCGTCACCCAGAGCAGGAGCCCGCTGGGCACGAGCGGCAGCCCGAAGCGGTTCATCTCGCGCAGCAGGCCGCGGTCGAAGGCGAGCCCCAGCTGCTCGCGCCGGTAGCCGATCAGCGCCGCGTAGACGAGCAGCGTCCCCGTGAAGTTGCCGACGATCACCCCGAGCGGCCCCTGCCTCCACACGACGACGAGCAGGACCGTCGCGGCGACGGTGACGGCGATGTTCACGAGGCTCGCCGCCACGAACGCAAGCGACCGCTCCTCCACGCGGAAGACGGCGGTGAGCTGCTCGTAGTTCATCTGCGCCCAGAGGGCGACGCCGGAGGCGAGCACCAGGTCCCAGGCGTCGCCCGTGCCGAACAGGGCCTGCGAGATCGGCTCCGCCAGCAGCGCGAGCGCGGCCAGGCCGGCGGTGGAGGTGCCGATCGTGAACCAGAACGACGTGCGTAGCACGACGCGCCGCCGCTCCGGGTCGGGCGAGTCGAACGTGAAGCGGAAGAACGCCGGCTGGATGCCGAAGCGGAGCACGATCGAGAGGACGGTCGTGAGCGCGACGAGGGTCTCGATCCGCCCGTAGTCCGCGGGCGAGAGGTAGTGCGTGTAGAGCGGGAGCAGGAGGACCGCGAGGATCCGCGAGACGAGGCCCCCCAGCCCGTAGATCACGGAGTGCCTGCCGAGCCGCCTGAGCTCCGCGCCGAGCGCCATCGTCAGAGACGAGCGTAGAGGTCGAGCAGGCGATCGGTGACCCGCTCGAGGTCGTGCGCCCGCTCGGCGTAGGCGCGCGACGCGGCGCCGAGACGGCGCCACTCGTCGGGGCCGGCGGCGACGAGCAGCTCCAGGCGCGCCCGGAGCGTCTCCGCGGTGGCGTGCACGATCGGCACGTCGAGACCCACGGCGTCCCGCGTGCTGCCGAGGCCGTCTTCGCGGAGGTTGGCGACCACGGGCTTGCCGAGCGCCATGCACTCGATCGCGAGCAGCCCGTACCAGCCCGAGCCGAGCTGGTCGACGACGATGTCCGCGTCGCGGTAGAGGGCGAACGCCTCGTCGTGAGGCAGGCCCTCCACCAGCCGCAGCTCCACGTCCAGCCCCTCGCAGGCCGCGAGCACGTGCTCGGTGCCCTTGCGGTGCCGCGACGAGGGGGCGTGGAGCACGACCGGCCGGGGCCGATCGGACGGCGGCACGGGCTCGATCGCAGCGACGTCGATGCCCGGAGGGAGCACGTCGGCGTGCGGCACCCAGCGCAGAGCGTCCCAGCTGCCGACGACTGCCGCGTCCGCCATCTGTGCGACCGCGAGCTGCTCCGGTGCCTTGCCGCGGATGTCGGTGCCGAGGAAGTGCATCACCGAGCGCTTGCGGAGCGTCCGCAGCAGTGGGAACTGCAGCCGCTTGGGGACGAGCGTGAGGCCGAAGTAGAAGTGGAAGACGTCCGTGCCCTGCAGCAGCCCGGCGAGCGCGCGCCACTGCCGCGGCTGGCGACGCAGGAGCCCGGGCGGCAGGTCGAGCGAGCGGTCGGCCTCGGGGTGCAGCGGGTAGCGGTTGAAGACGACCAGCTCCGCGTCGACGCCGCGGCGGCGCAGCGCCTGGACGTTCGCCCACGGCACTCCTGCGGTGTTGACGGGGCAGTGGACGACCCGCAGCGGTCGCGACCCGCGCCGCGTGCGGGAGTCGGCGTCGCTCATCCCATCGTGATCCGGTCGCCCGGGAGCTGCCCCAGGCGCCGCTCGCGCTCGGCCTCCAGCATCGCGCGCATCGTCTCGCCCATCGTCGCGCCCGGGTAGACCCAGATCGCCGGGTGGATGAGGAGCTGGAGCCAG
>JAOUEK010000399.1 GCA_029858755.1 Thermoleophilia bacterium | reverse complement strand
CGCCGCCGTGCAGGAGGCCGACCTCGTCGCGACCTACGAGCGGCAGGAGCGGATCGGCTACCGCTCGGAGCTGATCCTCGGCGAGGCCGAGGTCGACGCGCACATGAAGCGGCTGTTCCCCGACTGGCGCACGCAGGGCGTCACCGCCTGCCTGCACGAGCACCAGGGCGGGTTCGCGTTCAACATGGCCTCGGTGATGGGCCTCGTCGGCAAGTGCGAGAGCGAGGGCGTGACGATCCTCTCCGGGGTCGAGGTGACCGGGATCGAGCTCGGCGGCGACGACACGGCGCGCGCGGTGGCGACGTCGCAGGGCCGCATCGAGGTCGGTGAGCAGCTCGTGATCGCTCCCGGCCCCTGGGCGAAGCTGTTCTGGGCGATGCTCGGGCTGCCCGACCGGATCGACGTGCACACGCCCTCAGGCGACGTGGCTCGCGACCAGCCGATGTGGACGTACTGGAACCTGCAGGAGGGCGAGATCACCGTCGACCCGCTCGAGTTCGCGACCGCCGACGGCGGCGCCCCGCCGGTGATCCACCTCGACACCGACGCCCCGCTGTACACCGACGACGGCGTGCTCGTCACCGACGAGCTGTGGGGGATCTACTTCAAGCGCGACCGGCACGGCGTGCAGGGCGGCGCCTCCCCGCTGACCGTCGACGGCGACGTCGAGCTCGACCCGTACCCGCAGACCACGAACGTCGACCCCGGCTTCGCCGACATGTGGTGCGCGGCGCTGTCGCACGCGATGTCCCGGTTCGAGGGTTGCCGCGGCCTCTACAAGGACGCGCGCTCGGGCGGCGTCGGCGCCTTCACCGCGGACAACTTCCCGGTCTTCGACTACATGCGGCCGAACGTCTATTGCATCCTCGACTCGAACCACGGCTACAAGATGATCGGCGTGGGCCGCGAGGCCGCCCGGGTGATCCTGGGCGAGCACTCGGGGCTGCTACACCCGTTCCGCTTCGAGCGCTTCGCCACCGGCGACCTGCACCCGGTTTCGAGCTCGCCGTATCCCTGGTCGTGAGCGGCGGGGGAGCCCCGGCTCCCCCGCTGTCCCGTTGTGGGGGGTTGTCCCGAAGCGGGGCCGGCCTACCGCTGCGGCCGGGAGGTGAGGAGGGGGCGATGGGCTCCCCGAGCCGAGGTGAGGGTGTCGTGGCTCCTTCGCGAGCGCACGCCGGCCGTCGAGCGACGGCTCCTCGTAACTGATCGTCACAAGGACCCGCTCCGCGGCATGGACGAGGACGGAAGGGTCTGCATCGGCGCGACATGTGCGACCCGTGGCCGCCCCGTCCGGTGGGGGATCGTCACCAGCGACGTCGCTGCGCGGCGTGCCCGGCGCGTGTCAGTAACGACGCGCGTCGCCGTCTTTCGGGCTGCGTCGCGCGGAAACGGGGTGAGGCTTGAGCCTCACCCCGCCGTTCGTCGGGATCGTGCGCCGCGACAGGGGCTGTCGCCGCACGGCGCCGTTGACCGCGCGGGGCGCTGGACGGTGGAGTCAGAATGCGTTCTGGCCCCGCGGGCCTGCCGGCGCGTGTCCGACTGAAGTCGGACACGTCCCGCCCGGCCCCGCGGGCCTGCCGGCGCGTGTCCGACTGAAGTCGGACACGTCCCGCCCGATTACGGCTGCTCGGTCCTTCGGCCGGGAGGGTCGTGGATCACGGCCGGTTCGGATCTACCGGCGGAGGGCGCCGCGACCTTGCCTCGGGCCGGCGATTGTGTATGACACCGAGGTGGCCGACGAGTTTCGACTCCCCGATCTCGGCGAGGGCCTCACCGAGGGCGAGGTCGCGCGCTGGCTCGTCGCCGAGGGCGACCGCGTCGAGGAGGACCAGCCGCTCGTCGAGATCCAGACCGACAAGACCACCGTCGAGATCCCCTCGCCGCACGCCGGCACGGTGCTCAAGATCCTCGTCGACGAGGGCAAGGTCGTGCCCGTCGGCACCGTGCTCGTGGTGATCGGCGAGGAGGGGGAGCAGCTGCTGCGGTCGGTCCAGCCCGCGGCGGCCGAGCCGACGGATGCGCCAGTGGTCGCGATCGTGCGCGAGCAGCCGCCCGCCGCCGTCCGCGCCACCCCAGCGGTGCGGAAGCTTGCCTCCGATCTCGGCGTCGACCTCGGTGCCGTCGCCGGGAGCGGCCCGGACGGCCGCGTCACCGAGGCCGACGTGCGCGCCGCCGTCGCCTCCCCGGAGGGGCGGCGCATGCCGATCCGCGGCGTACGTCGGCTGATCGTCGAGCACACGGCGAGGACGCAGCGCGAGGTGCCCGCGGTGACCTTCGTCGAGGAGTGCGACTTCACCGGCGTCGACCTGCGGAGCGTGGTCGCGCGAGCACTGCACGCCGTCACCGCCTCCCTCCCGGCATTCCCCGAGCTGAATGCGCGGATCGAGGGCGACGAGATCGTCCTCCTCGATCGCTACGACCTCGGCGTTGCCGTGCAGACCGACGAGGGGCTCGTGGTGCCGGTGGTGCGGGGCTGCGACGCGCTCACCGTGGGCGAGATCCAGGCCGAGGTGGAGCGGCTCGCCGACTCCGCGCGCGCCGGCCGTCTCGCGCCCCACGAGCTCCGGGACTCGACGTTCACGGTCACGAGCGCCGGTCACTTCGGCGGCATCGTCGTCACCCCGCTCGTCAACTACCCCGAGGTCGCCATCCTCGGCATCCACCGGGTGGCTCCGCGTCCCGTCGTCCGCGACGGCCAGGTCGTCGTGCGCGAGATGGGAAACGTCTCCGTCACCTTCGACCACCGGGTCGTCGACGGCCTCCGCGCCGCGCAGTTCTGCCTCGACGTGATCGCCCGGCTCCAGGCGGGCTGAGTCGGACACGGCTGTCGGCGGGACGCCGGTCGGGCTGGCGGAGGGGCCT
>JAOUEK010000398.1 GCA_029858755.1 Thermoleophilia bacterium | reverse complement strand
GGTGACGAGCTCCTCCTCGTCGTCCTCGTCGTCGTCCGGCTTGACCACGGTGCCGACCGCGCGCCGGGCGATCCTGACGTGGATCCCCTCCGCGATCTCGACCACCAGGTCGTCTTCCTCGTCGATCTCCTCGACGATGCCGTAGAGCCCGCCGACGGTGAGGATCTCGTCGCCGACCTCGATCGACGAGAGCATGTGCTGCTGCTTCTGCTGGCGGGCGCGCTGCGGGCGGATCAGCAGCACCCATAGGAGCACGAACATGGCGAGGATGATGATCAGGCTGGGCACGGTCTCTCCCTGGGGCGAGCGCCCCGGTCGCTTCGACTCGACAGGGATTATGCCCGGTCGGCACCCGAGAGCCGCCGACGTGCCTCCGCGCGGAAGCTCTCGAACGTGCCTCGGAGGATTGCCGCACGCGCGTCGGCGGTGAGCCGGAGCGTGAACCAGAGGTTGTGCTGGGTCAGCAGTCGCAGGCCGAGGAGCTCCTGCTGGTTGACCAGGTGTCGCACGTACGCGCGGCTGAAGCGGGAGCAGGCCGGGCAGCCGCAGCCCTCCTCGAGCGGCCCCGGATCGCGGGCGTACTGCGCGTTGCGGAGGTTGAGCCGCCCGCTCCCCGTGAGCGCGGACCCGGTGCGTGCCGTCCGGGTCGGCAGCACGCAGTCGAACATGTCGACGCCGCGGGCGATCACCTCGAGGATGCCCTCCGGGTCTCCCAGCCCCATGAAGTAGCGCGGGCTGTCCGCCGGCAGCAGCGGGGCTGCCCACCCCACCGTCTCGAGCATCTCGCTGCGGCTCTCCCCGACCGCGAGGCCGCCGAGCGCGAAGCCGTCGAAGGGGAGCGCCGTGACGTCGGCGATCGACCGGCGGCGCAGCTCCGGGTCGGTGCCGCCCTGCGCGATGCCGAAGCGGAGCTGTCCCGGCGCACGGGGCAGGCCCACCTGCCGCTCCGCCCAGAGCGTGGTGCGGCGCACCGCCTCCGCGTGCTGCTCCCTCGTGGCGTCGGCGGGCGGGCAGATGTCGAGGCACATCGCGACGTCGGAGCCGAGGCGGCGCTGGATCTCCGACGCGCTCTCGGGCGTGAGGCGCTCGGGCGCACCGTCGTAGACGGAGCGGAAGGTGACGCCTTCGTCGTCGACGGCGAGCAGGGTGTCCCGGAGCGAGAAGACCTGGAAGCCGCCGGAGTCGGTGAGGATCGGCCCGCTCCAGCCCGAGAAGGCGTGCAGCCCGCCCAGCTCCTCGATCACGTCCTCGCCCGGCCGGAAGTGCAGGTGGTACGTGTTGGCGAGCACGACGTGCGCACCGAGCGCGCGCACCTCGTCGGGGTGCAGGGCCTTCACGGTGGCCTTGGTGCCGACCGGCATGAACGCGGGCGTCGGGATCTCCCCGTGCGCGGTCGCGAGCACGCCGGCCCGGGCCGGCCCGTCGATCGCCTCCACGATGAACGCGCCCACTGGCCGGAGACGGTACGCGACCGCCCTCAGATGACGAGCATCGCGTCGCCGAAGGAGGTGAAGCGGTAGCCCTCGGCGACCGCCACCCGGTAGAGGCGCCGCGTCTGCTCCACGCCGGCGAACGCCATCACGAGCGCGAGCAGGGTGGATCGAGGCAGGTGGAAGTTCGTGAGCAGCGCGTCGACGCGGCGGAACGCGAACCCGGGCGTGATCATCAGGCGCGCGCGCCCTGTCAGCTCGCCCGTGCGCGCGACCGTCTCCACGGCCCTGGTCGTGGTCGTGCCGACGGCGAGCACGCGGTCGGCGCCACGGATCCGCTCCCACGCGTCCCGGGTCACCGCGTAGCGCTCGCCGCGGAGCCGGTGGTCCTCGACGCGCTCGGCGGTGAGCGGCCGGAAGGTGTCGAGTCCGACGTGCAGGGTCACGGAGACGACGTCCAGCTCGGCGAGCAGCTCCGGCGTGAAGTGGAGCCCGGCCGTGGGCGCCGCCGCGGACCCCGCCTCGTTCGCGTAGACCGTCTGGTAGCGCTCGGCGTCGGCGAGCGGCTCGTGGATGTAGGGCGGGAGCGGCATCTCCCCGTCCGGCTCGCCGTCCAGGCGCACCAGCCAGCGCCCCTCACCGAGCGGCTCGACCAGCTCGACGGGGCCCAGCAGCTCGCCGGGCCGCAGGCGTCGAGACGGGCGGGCGAGAGCCTCCCACGTACCGTCGCCGAGCGCCTCCAGCAGGAGCACCTCGACGGCTCCGCCGCTCGCGCGACGCAGCGCGAGGCGGGCCGGGACGACCCGCGAGTCGTTGACGACCGTGACGAGCCCGTGTGCGAGCCGCGGCAGGTCGCGGAAGTCGGCGTGGTCGATCTCCCCGGTCGCGCGGCGGAAGACGAGCAGTCGTGACGCGTCGCGGCGCTCGAGCGGGTGCTGGGCGACGAGCCCCGGCGGCAGGTCGTAGTCGAGCTCTGCCGATCTCATCCGACGGCCAGAGTAGCCTTGCAGGCGATGGACGAGCAGGCGCTGGCACGGGCACGGAAGCGGATCGACGAGTCACGCGAGGGGCGGTTCGAGACCACCAGGCTCGAGGCCTCGCTCGTCCGCGCCCGGGCCCAGATCGAGGCGCTGACGGCGGCGACCGATGCGCTCGAGACGCGACTCCCCGACCAGGTGAGCGCTGCCGTGCAGGAGGGCGTGCAGCAGCAGGTGGTGCCGGTCGCGCGGACCCTGGCCGAGATCAAGGGGCTGGTCAACCAGGCGAACCGTCGCCTCGAGCGCCTCGAGCAGGAGCTGCTCGCCGAGCGGAGCGCCCGCGTCGAGGACCTCGCCGTGCTCGTCGAGCTCGTCGCCAGCGGCTGGCGGGGCGTCGACGAGCGGCTGCGACGACTCGAGCTGTCGACCGCCGGCCGGGCCGACCCGGCCGCTGTCGTG
>JAOUEK010000397.1 GCA_029858755.1 Thermoleophilia bacterium | reverse complement strand
CGCTCCTCGATGGATCGCGCGCAGCGCGAGGCCGGCGCGGAGTTCGAAGAGCGCGAAGGCTGGCTCGTGCCGGTCGCGTTGCCCGGCGAGGCGGAGCGGCTTGCCGCCGTCGGCGTCGCCGACCTCTCCCACCTCGGCAAGCTCGAGCTCGCCGGCCCGCTGTCGGGCGCCGAGGAGGTCGTGGGCGTCGTCGTGACCCATGTGATCTCACCGCGGCGGACGCTCGTGCTCTGCGAGACCGCGAGGACGCCGGCGGTGCGGGAGGCGCTGTCCGCGCACGGCGCCGTGCTCGACGTGACCGCCGGCCTCGGGGTGCTCGCGCTCGTCGGTCCCGAGGTGGGGGCGCTCGTGCGCCGGCTCACGCACCTGCACGAGATCCCCTCCAGCGGAGAGCTCGCCCACGTGAACACGGTGCACGTGCTCGCCCGCCCGGGCGGCGGCGTGTTGCTCGTGTTCCCGCAGGAGTACGGCCACTACCTGTGGGAGGTGGCGGTCGATCGCGCCAAGCCGCTCGGCGGCGGCCCGGTCGGCGTGGACGCGATCGGAGGCGCGCGGTCGTGAAGGAGATCTTCTTCCCCAAGCGGATGTTCCGCCGGCCGGCGGAGCTCAAGCGCCGCTACGACGTCGTGATCATCGGCGGCGGCTCCCACGGCCTCGCCACCGCCTACTACCTCGCGAAGAACCACGGCATCACCAACGTGGCGATCCTCGAGAAGAGCTACATCGGCGCGGGGGCGGCCGGGCGCAACACGACGATCATCCGCTCCAACTACCGCACGCCGGAGGGCGCCGAGTTCTACCAGGCGAGCGTCGGGCTCTACGAGCGCCTCTCGCAAGACCTCGACTTCAACCTCATGTTCTCGCAGCACGGGCACTTCACGCTCGCGCACTCGGACCGCTCGCTCGTCGTGCAGCAGGAGCGGGCCGAGGTCAACAAGCTGCTCGGCATCGACAGCCGGGTGATCAGCGCGGAGGAGGTCAAGGAGCTCTGCCCACAGATCTCCATCTCCCGCGACGTGACCTGGCCGATCCTCGGGGCCCTCTACCACGCGCCGGGCGGGATCATCCGCCACGACGCCGTCGTCTGGGGCTACGCCCGCAAGGTCGACGAGGCCGGCATCGAGATCCACCAGGGGGTCGAGGTGACCGGCTTCGAGCGGAAGGGGTCGAGCCTGACCAAGGTGAAGACGACCGCCGGCGACATCTCTGCCGGCGTCGTGCTCAGCGCCACCGCCGGGTGGTCGAGCATCCTCGCCGACATGGCCGGCGTGCCGCTGCCGATCACCACGAGCATCCTGCAGGCGTTCGTGACGGAGCCCGTGAAGCCGTTCCTGGACAAGATCATCGTCTCCGCGCAGATGCACATCTACGTCTCGCAGACCGATCGCGGCGAGTTCCTGATCGGCGCCGAGGTCGAGCCCTACCCGACGTACTCCAACAAGGGCACGTTCCCGTTCGTCGAGTACGCGGCGCGGCACGTGCTCGAGCTGTTCCCGCAGCTGCACGCGACGCGGATCCTGCGTCACTGGACCGGCCTCTGCGACATGAGCCCCGACTACAGCCCGATCATGGGCCTGACCGAGCTCGACGGGTTCCTCGTCGACTGCGGCTGGGGCACGTACGGCTTCAAGGCCGCGCCGATCACCGGCGTCACGCTCGCCGAGCTGATCGCCACCGGCGAGACACCCGCCCTGATCGAGCCCTTCAAGCTCGAGCGCTTCTACACCGACACGCTCGTCTCCGAGCTCGCCGCGGCCGCGGTGAGCCACTAGGCACGAAGGAAAGGACACCCAGATGCTCTCCAGCCTCGAGATCGCCCAGGCCGCGTCCCTGCGGCCGATCGCCGACGTCGCCTCCGACGCGGGCATCGAGGAGGGTGAGCTCGAGCAATACGGCCGCCACAAGGCGAAGGTCGACCTCTCGGTGATCGAGCGCCTGGCCGACCGGCCCGACGCGAAGCTGATCAACGTCACCGCGATCACGCCCACCCCGGCGGGGGAGGGGAAGACGACGACCTCGGTCGCGCTCACGCAGGGCCTCGGCAAGCTCGGGCGCTCGCCCGTGCTGTGCCTTCGCGAGGCGTCGCTCGGACCCGTCTTCGGCGTCAAGGGCGGCGCCGCGGGCGGCGGCTACGCGCAGGTGGTGCCGATGGAGGATTTGAACCTCCACTTCACCGGCGATCTGCATGCGATCACGGCCGCCAACAACCTGCTCTCGGCGATGATCGACGCGCACCTGATGCACGGCAACGCGCTCGGCATCGACCCGATCACGATCTCCTGGCGCCGGTGCATGGACATGAACGACCGCTCGCTGCGCGACGTCGTCACGGGGCTCGGCGGCCACGCCAACGGCTACCCGCGGCAGACGGGGTTCGACATCACCGCGGCGAGCGAGATCATGGGCCTCGTCGCGGTCGCCCGCGACCTCGCCGACCTGCGCGACCGGCTCGGCGCGATCACGATCGGCCAGACGGTCGAGGGCGAGCCGGTCACCGCGGAGCAGGTCCGCGCCGCCGGCTCGATGGCGGTGCTGCTCAAGGACGCGATCAAGCCGAATCTCGTGCAGACGCTCGAGGGGCAGCCCGCGTTCGTGCACTGCGGGCCGTTCGCCAACATCGCCCACGGCAACAACTCGCTCGTCGCCGACCGCGTCGGCCTCAAGCTCGGCGACTACATGATCACCGAGTCGGGCTTCGCCTCCGACATGGGGATGGAGAAGTTCTTCGACATCACCTGCCGCATCGGCGACCTGCGGCCGAGCGCGGTCGTGCTCGTCGCCTCGGTGAAGGCGCTGAAGCACCACGGCGGCGACATCGACGGCGGCCTCGCGGAGATCGAGGCGGGCGCCGCCAACCTCGCGCGCCACATCGGCATCGTCAACGGCTTCGGCCTG
>JAOUEK010000396.1 GCA_029858755.1 Thermoleophilia bacterium | reverse complement strand
CACCGCGAGGCGCTCGACGGGTTGATGGTGGTGCGCGCGCTCGACCGGCTCACGGAGTCGCTGCGCGGAACGGGAACGGCGGGCCTGACCTCTGCGGGCGGCGCGTGAGCGTGGCCGCCGAGGTGCACCCGACGGCGGTCGTCCACCCCGGCACCGTGCTCGGCGACGGGGTGAAGGTGCTCGAGCACGCGGTCGTCGGCAAGCAGCCGACGCTCTCGCCGCGCTCGACCGCGCGACGGGAGCCGCTGCCGCCGACCGTGGTCGGCGCCGGCACGGTCGTCTCCACCGGGGCGATCGTGTTCGCGGGCTCGACGATCGGCGAGCGCGTGATCCTCGGCGACCAGTCGTGCGTGCGTGAGCGGGTGACGATCGGCGACGACGTGGTCGTCGGGCGCGGGGCGCTCGTCGAGAACGACACCACGATCGGCGCGCTCACGCGGATCCAGGCCGACGCCTACATCACCGCCTACTCGACGCTCGAGGAGCAGGTCTTCGTGGCCCCGTGCGTCGTGACCACGAACGACAACTACATGGGCCGCACCGAGAAGCGCCTGGAGCTGCTGCGCGGGCCGACGATCCGCCGTGGCGCCCGCGTCGGCGGCGGGGCGATCCTCTGCCCGGGGGTCGAGATCGGCGAGGAGGCGTTCGTGGGCGCGGGCGCGGTCGTCACGCGCGACGTCGAGCCGAGGACCGTCGTCGTCGGCAGCCCGGCGCGCGTGCTGCGCGCGGTGCCGGAGGAGGAGCTGCTCGGCCCGTCAGCGTGAGCGGACGACGGTGAGCCGGTACTCGCCGTCACCCGGCTCGCTCAGCCGCACCTGCACCCCGTACCAGCCCGCAGCGCCGACGCGGGCACCGACGTACTGAGCCGAGCCGGGGCGACTCGAGAAGCGCAGGCGCCGGTCGACCTCCGCCAGGTCGTCGATGCGGCCCACGCCCGGTCGCCAGAGGACGAGGCTCGGGCTCGTGTCGGCGGGCCCGTCCAGCGCGACGTCGATCCGCTGGCCGGCGCGGAGGTAGACCGCGTACACGTCGTCCTGGTCGTCCCAGAAGTCGAGCGTGGCGCGGACGACGCGCTCCGACCAGCGGCCGTAGAGGCGGTACGCCCGCGGGTCGGCGTCGTCGTTCGGCTCGAACGCGTCGGGTGGGGGCGTGAGGCCGTCGAGCGCGGTGGCCGCCGCCGTGACGTCCAGGGTGCCCCAACCGCTCTGCGCGTCGCGGCCGGGGATGCAGAGCGGGCAGCCGGTCGCCGGGCGGGCGTCGACGGCCGTGCGCTCGAGCAGGAAGGCGACCTGACTCGCCCGGAGCGTGGGCCGCACGGCGAGCAGCGTCGCCGCGGCGGCCGAGACCTGCGGCGCGGCGAACGACGTTCCCTCGGTGCCCCGATAGGGCTCCGTCGCGCACGGCGTGTACCCCTGGTCTGCGCAACCCGCACGCCGGGCCGTCAGCTTCCGCGGGAACGTGGAGACGATCCCGGCTCCGGGCGCGGCCACGTCGTTGTAGACGGGATCGCGGTTCGAGAAGCGCGGCGTGGCCCCCGCGCGGGTGACCGCGCTCACGCCGACGACGTGGGGGAGCGCGGCGGGGTAGCTCGCGAACCGCCACGGCTCCGTCGGCGCCTGGTCGCCGTTGCCCACCGCCGCCACGACGAGCACGCCCTTCGACACCGCGTAGGCGACGGCGTCCGCCTCGAGCTGCGAGTAGGTGTCGCGTTCCGGCCGGGAGGGGTCGCGGACGCCGCCGAGGCTCATGTTGATCACCCGCGCCTTCATGGCGACGGCCCAGCGGATGGCGCGCGCCTCCGCCTCGACGGAGATCGAGCCGTCGCGCGCCACCACCTTCGCCACCAGCAGCTCCGCCCACGGCGCGAGACCGGCGACGCCGATACCGTTGTCGGCCTCCGCGGCGATCACGCCGGCGACGATCGTGCCGTGCCCCTGGACGTCGTCGGGGCTGCCGCCGACGAAGCTGCGCGCGGCCCTGATCCGACCACGCAGGTCGGGGTGACCGCGGTCGACGCCCGAGTCGATCACGGCGACGCGGACGCCGGCCAGCGGCGGCCGCTCCAGCCACGAGTCGAAGGCGCGCACGCGGGCGAGGTGCCACTGGCGTGGGAACAGCGGGTCGCTGGGCGTGAACGCCTGTCGCCGCGGCTGCAGCCGCTCGACATAGCGGGCCCCCGGCAGCATGCGCAGCGCACGTCCGTCAGCGGCCTCTACCACCAGCGCGGGCAGGGGGGCGAGCGACTCGGCCCGTGCCCCGGTGAGCCGCTCGACAGCGGCGAGCGTGCGCGCTGCGCTCGCTCCCGGCTCGAGGCCCACCGCGTAGCGGGCGGCATCGGCACCCCCCGGGGCGGCGACCGCCGCGGCGAGCGCGGCCAGGAGCGCCGCCGGACGCAGCCTCACTCGGGCGCCCCGGTGACCGTCAGCGTGAGCGACGGTCCCGCGAGGCCCGCGGTGGTGAGCCGGTACGTCGTCGTCGCCTGCGGCCGCACCACCACCGTGAACGTGCCGTCGGCGCGCGGCACCACTCGGGCGGTGCGCGCCCACGAGCCGTCGCCGGCTCGCCGCTCGAGCACGGGGTCCTCGACGTCGCGGGCTACACCCGTGAGCGCGACCTTCGCCCCGCTCACGGCGTCACCCGCGGGCCGGAGCAGGCGGAGCACGCCGACCCGGAACGAGGACGAGCGGAGCCCGAGCCGCGCGCGCAGCTCGGTGATGCGCTGCTCGAGCACGGTCCCCGCCTTCGTGGTGAAGCGCATGGTCGCCGGGCTCCCCTCGACACCCGGGACGAAGGCCGCGTCGACGACCGGCGACGCGAGCCGCAGCTGTATCGCCAGCTGCTTGCCGGTGAGCACGCGCGGCTCCCAGCGGTGGTTCGGGTTCTCGGGCACAGCGTCCCA
>JAOUEK010000395.1 GCA_029858755.1 Thermoleophilia bacterium | reverse complement strand
GATGCCGGTGCGAGTGCGCGCATGAGGAGGCGACGATGACGACGAGCAGGCACGACCCCGAGGCGACCGCCGCCGGCCTCGCGCGCGACGGCGTCCGGGCCGTCCGGCTCCTGTACACCGACCTGCACGGGGTGGCGCGCGGCAAGGACATCCCGGTCAGGCACTTCGCCGGGCTGTGCGAGGAGGGCGTCAACTTCTGCGCCGCCGTGATGGGCACCGACCTGCGCCACACCCCGGTGGTCGGCGGCGAGGTCGGATACGTCGACTTCGCGGTCCGTCCCGACCTCGAGACGGTGCGCCCCGTGCCGTGGCAGCCGGAGCTGGCGTGGTGCGTGGGCGAGGCGTGGGCGCTCGACGGCTCGGATCACTGGCCGAGCTGCCCGCGGGCGCTGCTGGAGCGTGTCGTCGACGCGTACGCCGAGCGCGGGCTGGCGCCGGTGGTCGCACCGGAGCTCGAGTTCTTCCTGCTCGAGCGCGACCCCGAGGCGCACGGGGGCCTCCGGCGGTACGTCGACGAGCTCTCGCGCGTGTACACGGTCGGTGCCGTCTCCGACCCGCGCGAGGTCGTGCTGCGGATGCTGCTCGCGTGCGACGACCTCGGCCTGGAGGCGTTCGCCGCGAGCCACGAGTTCATGAGCTCCCAGTACGAGATCAACCTGCGTCACTCGGATGCCCTCGACGCGGCGGACCGCGCGTTCCTGCTCAAGGCGGCCGTCAAGGAGCTCGCCGTCCGTGAGGGGCTGCTCGCCACGTTCATGGGGCGCCCCTTCGCCGACCAGGGCGGCTCGGGCTTCCACCTGCACGTCTCGCTGCGTGCGGAGGACGACGGTCACAACGCGTTCGCCGACGACGGTGGCCCTGACGGCCTGAGCCCGCTGGCCGGCGCCTTCATCGCCGGAGTGCTCGACCACGCAGCGGGCCTGCAGGCGTTGCTCGGGCCGACGGTCAACGCGTACAAGCGGATCCTGCCGGACAGCCTGGCGCCGACCCACGGCAACTGGGGGCACGACAACCGCACAGCGATGTGCCGGGTGCCGCTCGAGCGCGGCACACGCGCGCGTGTGGAGGTGCGCACCGGCGACGGGGCCGCCTGCGCCCACCTGATCACCGCTGCCCTGCTGCTCGCGGGCCTCGACGGCATCGAGCGCGGCCTGCTGCCTCCCGAGCCCGTGGTGGGCGACGCGTACCGCGCCGACGACGCCCATGCGGGAACGAGGCTCCCGGCCGACCTGGGGGCTGCGCTCGACGCCCTGGAGGCCGATGCGGTGCTCGTCGCGCGGCTGGGCGAGGACCTCGTGTCGACGTTCCTGGCGATGAAGCGGTTCGAGGTAGAGCGCTTCGCGGAGGCGGTCGGCGAGCTCGACCCGGAGCACGTGAGCGCCTGGGAGCTGGAGGAATATGCTGCTCACCTCTGAGCTTGCGGGGCGCTGCGTGCGCGTGCTGGTCGGCGGCCAGCCGCGCTGGGGCCGGCGCGACGGTGAGACGATCGTGCTCTCGGACGGCGTCACCGTCGACGAGGCGACGGCGACGTACCTGGCGCCCGCGGAGCCGTCGAAGGTGATCGCCGTCCACCTCGCCTACCGCAGCCGGATCGAGGAGTACGCGGCCCGCACCCCGCGGGAGCCGTCGTACTTCATGAAGCCGCCGTCGACGCTGAACGGGCACCGTGGTGAGATCCGACGGCCGCGGGGCGCACGGTTCCTCAACTACGAGGGCGAGCTCGCCGTGGTCGTGGGCCGGCGCATGCGCGGCGTGCCCGTCGAGGAGGCGCTCGGCCACGTCGCCGGCTACACCTGCGCGAACGACGTCGGGCTCCACGACTTCCGCCACGCCGACCGTGGGTCGATGCTACGAGTGAAGGGTGTCGACGGCTTTCTCCCGCTCGGGCCGGAGCTGGTGCCCGCCGCCGAGTTCGACCCGACGCGCTTCACGCTGCGCACGATCGTCAACGGCGCGGTGGTGCAGGAGGCGACCGCCGCCGACCTGATCTGGGGCGTCGCCTACCAGCTCGCCGACCTGTGCCGGCTGATCACGCTGGAGCCAGGCGACGTGATCCTCACCGGGACGCCCGCCAACTCGCGCCCGATGGAGCCGGGAGACGTCGTGGCCGTGGAGATCGACGGGCTGGGTCGGCTCGAGAGCGCGGTCGTCGACTGGGACGTCGACCTCTCGGGGCCGGGGGAGCAGCTCGAGGTGTCCGCCGACACGCTCCACGTGGCGCTCGCGATCCCCGAGGAGGAGGCCGAGCGGATCGCACGCGACGGGACCGGGGCTCCGTGAGGATCCGGCGCCTCGATCACGTCGCGCTGCGGGTCGCCGACCTCGACCGGGCCGTCACGCGCTGGTGCATGGAGTTCGGGCTCGTCGAGCGCGCGCGCGACGACGGCCGGGCGCTGCTCGCCTGCAACGACGAGCCGTACTGCCTCGAGCTGATCGAGGGTGGCGAGCCGGGTCACGACCACGCCGCCTTCGAGCTGCACGCCGACTGCCCGTTGGCGGACGCCCGGTCGCACCTACGGGGGCTCGACGCGGGGTGGACGGAGCGCGAGGGCAGCCTCTTCGTCGACGACCCCGACGGCCGTGCGGTGCAGCTGATGCCGTACCGAGAGCCCCCGTCCGAGATCGATCGCCGGCCGCAGCACGCCCGTCCCTCGTCGACCGTCCACGTCGGCGGGCCTCGGAGGCTGGGGCACGTCAACTGCCTCACCGGGGATCTCGAGGCGGGTACGTGCTTCTACACCGAGGTGCTCGGGATGCGCCTCTCGGACCGCCTCGGCGACGCGGGCGTGTGGTTCCACGTCGACTCCGACCACCATGTGATGGCGCTCGTCGACGTCGGCTACGCCCACTTCCACCACCTCGCGTTCGAGGTCGTGGACATCGGCAAGATGCGGGACCTGCTCGAC